>NZ_JBYUPU010000022.1:0-110625 GCF_058135425.1 Paenibacillus sp. MAH-35 | reverse complement strand
TGCGATGGACCAACCCTACGGCTTCTCTTACACGGTAGCCGTGTGGGCTTGCTGGATATTGAATTTGAGCTTGGCGGAAGCGGTCATTCGAAGAAAATCGCTAGCCGGTTAGTATGCGAGCTGGTTTTCACCCGTACCACCGCGACGCGCAAGAACCGTTGACTCTAACAGAGAACCCGCCATTTCTGAAACAAGGAAATGGCGGGTTCTCTGTTAGACTACTGCGGAATGCCGATGAACACGTTCGTGTCACGAGGTCGTTCCGGTCAAGTCCGTGCCGTCCGGCACGGTGCACGATCCATCCTTCTTCGAGACGAGCGCTGCGTCGTTCTGTCCTTTGTTCGAAAGCACCTTCGCTGCAGAGCCGGCCAGCGATGTATCGGACTGGCACAGCAGAAACGTGTTGTCGTTAATATAAATCTGTTCTTTGCAGATGCGTTCTGATTACAGATTCCGGCCTGGTTGGCAGCAGTTCGAACGTGCCGCAACGGGAGCGGGATTTTATCATCCACGGCAATAGCGGAAGGGTCGCGCCCCAATTCTCACCCCGATTATGGAAATACAAGGTTCCTTCTCAAAAATCTCCGCAGAGTCTTCCGCGTTTGCGGCCGGTTGATATCTTCTCGCGGTCCAAGGTGGTATACTGGGTAAAAAAGCTTGGGAGCGAAGCAACTTGCTGAAAAAACGAAACGAATTCGAGGAACGCATAGGCCGGCTGCGGAGCGACTTGTGGGCGGAAATTCGGGAGGACCGCCTTGCTCCAGGCGACTTCCTGCTGTCCGAACGGATGCTCAGTCAGAAGTACAACTTAAGCCATATTTCGGTTCGGAAGGTGTTAGCCGAGCTCGAGGAAGCGGGCCTCGTTGAGAAAATGCCGGGAAAAGGCACGAAAGTAAAAGCCCGTTTGCCCGAAAAGGTTCAGAAGACGCTGCGTGCAGCCAGTTACGGCGATTCGCACGAAAATCCGATCATCAGGAGCCTACTGAAATCATATACGGAGCTACATCCGGAAGTTGCAATCGACTTTACAGCTATACCGGCTGGTGCCTATTTGGACACCGTTTTCGACGCACTGGAGAAAAACTGTTCCTCCTTCGATGTGCTGTTTTTGTCCGATCTGCACTTTCGGACGCTTGTGGAGCGGGGATTGGAGGGATCGCTCCAGTCTTGGGAGTCGTCGAAGGAGGAGCTCTTCGACCACTTATATCCGCAAACGTTACGCATGTTCCGAAACACGGAACAGAAAGCGATTCCTTTTGCGTTTTCCCCGGTAGTGTATTGCTACAATAAGAAGCTGGTGTGCGAAGACGAGCTGAACGCGCTGTCGACTTGGCCGGGCCTATTGGAGGTGGCCAAACGCCATACGATCAAAGACGAGGCCGGCAACATACAGCAATACGGCTTCGGTTTCTCAATTTCGAACCACCGTTGGCCATTGTATCTGCTTCAGAACGAAGGCGGCTTCGTGTCCGGGGACGGACGGCGTTCCCGACTTTCGGACCCGAAGACTGTGGAGGCGTTCCAATTTTGTCTCGACTTGATGTACGAGGTCCAAGCGTCTCCGATTTTTGTGCAGGGCAGTACCCGATTTGCGGAAAGCTTGTTTCTTAAAGAGAAGGTCGCTTTTTTGCTGACGACCTACTACTTTATGAACGAATTTGCGTCCAGCGAACTGGTGTGGGATATCGTACCCGTCATCCCTTCCGGCGTTCAAGCCGCCACGCTTATGATCGGCACAGGAATCGCCGTCCCTTCCGACTCCGAGCACAAGGAGGAAGCCGCGAGACTGATCCGCTACTTGACGAGTAAACCCGCGCAAGAAACGTTGAAGCTCCGCGGGAACACCATTCCCGCGAACCGCGATGCAGCCGAGGACCAGTCGCTGCTTCAATCTTCTGTGCATCCGTCAAGGTATCCGTTATTCGAGAAGTTGCTACCCTACGTCCATTCCCTCTTGGAGCTGGAGATGAGCCCCAGCGAGATGGGAAGACTGCAAGAGGAGCTTTTTCTGATGTGGATGAATATGGAGAAGCCGCACGATGCTTGCAGGCGCATCGAGCGGGACTGGCTGATTGAAGCGAAAGGACTGACGGTGCAGGACTAAACTTCGTGTTAAGAAACATACAACCGCCGCCTCCCGAAATAATCGCGCGGGAACCGGTGGTTGTTGTTCATTCGACATCAGTTGACGTATCGCTTCAAATTCGTGCCGGTAATGTAATACAAATTGCCGAAATCGTCCTCCGTCAATCGAGCTGCTCCCGTGCTTAAAATGGTGACGACATTTTTAGACGAGTCGATCCGGAACAAGTATTTGTTCTTGATAGTACCGAATACGATGCCGGACTTCGTCAGTAGCAGCTTTGCGTCCCGCCATACATGCCCGGAGCCGTAGTTGACATCCGAAAACTTTTGTTGGAAGTACTCGAAGGTGTTCGTAGCCGGATTAAAGACGAACAAATACCCTTCCGCCATCCCCCAAAGCTTGTTGTCAGGTCCGACGATCAAGGAGGAGATTGCATCCAACCCGCTAACAGGCAGGTTGTAAGACACCGTCGTCTCGGATGCGACATCATACACGAAAAACTTGGCAGCTATTTCCGTCGGAGTGGAGCCCAAACCTCCCCATATAGAGGTTCCGCCGTATACTTTCCCGTTCAAGTAAGAAAGCGCAGTCACGCTCTGATTGTTGATTATGTTTTTCTTTACGGTCTTGGCGCCTGTAGTCAGATCGTAAACGATCAGCGCCCCTTGAAGCTGGCCGTAGTTGGCTACGGAACCAACGAATATTTTATTCCCGCCAGCTGTCAGAGCGACCGGACGGCTTTGCTGATCGTCTTTCGAATCCAACAGTTTAACCGGATTGCCTAAGCTTGTGTTCCAGGGGACTAACGGATCGTATTCGTACAATCTGGCGTCAGGATAAACCGCGAAATACATTTTTCCGTTCAGACTCAACATATTTTCCGTTTGCATGACCCCATCGTACTGAACGTCCAGATCGTCCCGCAGGGGTGAATAGACGCCGGTTCCCCCTGTGAGATACCCACTGCTATAAATTTTGCTGTCGGGTCCCGTGCCGATCTCTTCCAGCGTGACTGGGGTTTCGGGCGTATTGAGACTAATCTTTTTTAAATTTCCATTATGGATATTGTATTTGAACATTTGCGTCTGCCCAGAAACCGTTCCGATGCCGATCAAGGTAGAGCCAGGCCAATTAGTCTGATCCGACAAGACAGCAAACCCGAGTCGCACCGGCGTGAGGTTCGTGCTTTTATTCAGCGACGCATACGTTTTGGCGGCCAAATCGTAGACATGGATCACCCCGGCGCTTGTGTAATAAATTTTGCCGTTCAGCTCCGGGGAAATGCCCAAAGTTCCGACGTTAGGCACGACGGCGTCGACGGCAAGCGTCGCCTTATCGAGGACAAGCATTTGATTGCTCGGGGTCAACCTTGCGAATATTTTGCCTCCCTCGACATTTACGTTGTTTACGAACTCCTCGTTTGCATAAGCCGCCGGCAATATATCCGTCTTAGTACCGGTAGCGTTGTCGAATTTCACTAGATGCGCATGCGATCCGATACCGAGATAAGTTACATCGTCGACTTCGTCGTAATCCAAACCTTGAAGATACTCCTCGTTCCCCCAGATCGGCTTGCTGCCAAGCTGCATAAAGCCTCCCCCCGTCGTACCGGGGTAATACCGAAAAAAGCCCGCATCCGGAAAGGTTCCACCGTACACCCGGCCTCCGATGCCTGCGGTCAAGCTGCGGATATGCGAGGCACCGGCGAAAGGTGGCCCGATTTCGACTGCCGCCGAAGCTCCGGGCGAGTAAGAGTAAAGTTTTCCTCCGTAAAACGTGCCTGCGTATATTTTCCCATCGGTCGCCGTCGCTGCCGCCCATCCGCCAGACGCTCCCTGCAGTGCATAGGATGCGATTACCGTTTCCGCATTCATATCGATTTTGGCCAGCTTCGCATCCATGACCCCGTTCGCGCCGTCCATCACGGCATAGAGATGATGCGCATCGGCGCCAATTCCGAACGTCGCCGCATGAGCCACCGAATTCGTTACTTGTTCACCGAGATCGCTGAATTCCGGGGATACGAATACATCGTCCCAATATACAGTACCGGTATTTCCCTCGTTGGAATACAGCAGTGCGCTAACATAAGCGGTATTGGCGGGAGCGGTCGCTTTTACTTTGATCGTCGTCCAGTCGTTTTGAGGGCTGCTTTTGCCTACGAATGCAGAGGACAGCACCGCTTTGGAGCTGTTGTGGAAACGAATATATAAGTTTGCGCTTCCGCTTTTCACATAAACTCTGGCCATGGCGGCATAGTTTTGACCGGCGGTCGCCGCCAAGTAGCCGCTCTGAATACCAACCTGCTGGGTGCTGCTGGCATCCGTCAGTTTCGCGCTCTTCGTTCCCGTATAAGAATGGTCGGTACTTGCCGTAATACCCGTCGTTCCATATACCTGCGTCCAGCCGTTCAAATCGTTCTCGAAGCTGTAGTTCGTCACCAGTAGGTCGGCAGCCGAGGTCCGAGTGCCGGGAATCATCACAGCCAGCAGAGCGAGGATCAACGCCATGGCTTTCCAACTTGCACGTACTCTCATCTTGTCATCACCTTCCGATAAGGAATAAGGATATTCTTGCTTCCTCTATCTCTCGAGCGAGTATCGCAGCATCACCTCTCTTAAATAATTTATACAGATATATAGCAGTAATTTATAGGTATTTAAAAAGATCATATCTGTTCTCGTCCAGGGTGTCAAGACACCCGTTTCAAATAATAAGAACCCTCCACCGGGATGGTTCAAGGAGGTTTTTCCGAATAGGCCTCCAACCTTGCAATAATGATTTTTCACCTGAACTTGCTCGCATTCCTTGATTGCACGTTATTTCCCGTAAAATAAAAGGTCCCCGTTACGCCCTGCATATAAAGGCAGTGCGGGGTCGCAAGATGGAGGTCAAGGACGCCGAATGGATTGCCAAGTTGGCGGTATCGCTGGTTCTTGTGCCGGCAGGCCGTTTGTTCCGCATGACGCCAAGCAGAAATGGCCTGTCTTTCGGTTACGAAAGCAGGAGCGATTTCGTTGGCCGATTTCCACGCCACTTCGTAAATGAGTCCGTCCGTGCGGCCCGAAAACATCTTGCTTGAGAGCAGGTTGTGTGTTCGCACAAAATAGGGTACAAACCGCTCCTATTCGGTTCCTTCCCCGTTTGAAGCAGGGCAAAATATCCAAACGGTCACGAAAAACTTCTTGCAGCATTTGCCGACTCGATAAGCAAGGGGAGTCCTTTTCACTTTACCACGGTAAAGAGCTTACATTATCTGCTTTTTAAACGTAATCGAGTAGGCCCATGAATAAATTCATGGGCCTCTCACAGAACCAGGACGTGCGGGTCAACGCATCCGGTTCCTCCACGGTTATCCCCGCTGGGGATGTTGAATATTGTAGATATCCACCAAGCTACATAGGCCGATTTCTTCAAACCACTGGTTTGGCATAGCGTAGTGCGCATGTTTGCATTTCGAGTTTCGCCAGGCAGTCATTCGGATGTTTGTAAGTTCACCCTTCCAGCCCCGCCTGCGCATCTCTCGTAACAGCTTTCGCCCTGTTCTCCAGCTCCGCATCTGTACCATCCTGAGCCTTCGCCTTATCCACGCGTCCAGTTGTTCGAACAGCGTTTTGCTGTCTCCGCCGCTGTAGTAATTTCCCCATCCCCTGACATACGGATTGAGTACTCTCTTTATCAGTTTACTCACTTGGATCGTCTGGTTCCTCCGCGTAATCTCCTTTGTCCGTTCCTTGAATTTCTTGATGGCTTTTGAGGATGGTGTTACCCAACCACCCGGCTTGAACGCATGACCCAAGAATATAAACGTCTCTTCACGGGCATTCACGATCTTCGTTTTCTCCGGATGTACTTTTAACCCCAGTTCTTCCTCCAAGTATCGGACAATGGATTTGAGTACTCGCTCCGCTCCCTTTCGCGTTCTGCAGCATACGACGAAATCGTCGGCGTAGCGCGTCATGCGGTGACCTCTTTCCTCCATGAGCTTATCCAGCGGATGCAAATATATGTTCGCCAATAGCGGACTACACACACCCCCTTGAGGGCTCCCGACGTCGCTCTCATGTACAACGCCATTTTCCAACACGCCTGCCTTCAGGAAGCTTTCGAGCATTTTAAGCACACTGCCATCCACGACTTCTTCCCTCACTTCCTTCAGCAGTCGTTCGTGCGGGATCGTGTCGAAATACGATTTGAGATCGGCATCAATCACATAGCTATACCCCTCCAGCAAGTCCTTGCGGATGGTGTTTATCGCCATGTGCGCACTGCGCCCCGGGCGGAATCCATAGCTACGTTCCCTGAACTTCGCTTCGAAGATCGGCTCCAGTATGCGTTTTACTGCTGCTTGCGCGATACGGTCAACCACTGTGGGTATGCCTAATGGTCTCTGGCTGCCATCGTTCTTTTCGATGTATACGCGCCGTACCGGCTTCGGGATGTAACACTTGGTTTGCAGGGCGGTTTGAAGGACTCTTAAGTTGTCCTCCAACTTCGACTCGTATGCCTTTATGGTCACTTTGTCCACGCCCGGCGCCCCCTTGTTCGCCTTGACCTCTTTAAAGGCAGCGTTCAGGTTCGACATCGCCCAGATTTTGTCCATCAGGCTGTACCACTTGCGTCGCTTGGTTCCTTCTACTTCTTCCACACGTAAGCTCCTCTGCGCTGGCTTCTCTCCAAGTGCTCGGTTCTCTTCCGTTCCGCTTCTTCGCTTTCATTAGCCTGACTTACCGGCATTTCCGCGTTCGCGGTTCGTACTCCGCCTCAGACGGCCTACTCTTCTGTTCGGCCCCGGTTCTTCGCGCTTCTTGGCTCCCCGGCTTCTGTCTGATCACTTGTCTCTTCTCCACGTTCGCTAGCTTCTCTTCCACGGTTCCAGGCTTCGCGTCAAGTCCCCGCCTTTTGAGTCGAGGCTTGCACCGACAACTCAAGTGCCGGTTCACCCGCCATTGCGGCTTTTCCTGCGGGCTTTCTCACTACTATCCCTTCTTATGACTGCTCGCCATCCATAGCCTCGGTCTTGGCCTTCGCGGCCTTGATCATGGTTTACTGCTTACGCAGGGACGGCAGGGCTCTCCTTGGGTCACGTCAATCGACTTTCTCCCGAATCCAGTCCTCTTAACTTCCGAGAACAGGGGTGGTATCGGATGTTCTCTTCTTTTGCAGAGTTATCCGTTCTCGTCAGCCATTCTGGTTTCAGCCGCCTGTTCCGGGGTTTGCCTTCAGGCCCTCCGCACGCTTCCTTTCGGACAACGCACTGCCTGTCAGCTATGCACTTCCGCCACCTCGCGGTATGCTCGGGACTTTCACCCTTTAGTCGATGCGCTGCCAAGCGCACAAAAGCCTTTACCCGTTTTTCAGGTAAAGGCCGATCCGCCCGACAATTCGAGCGATAAAGTGAAGATCAACACCGGAATGTCCGTCCTGGTTCGGAACAACGAACCGCTTCCCGCGAAATCGTGTCCCTTAGGAGTCACACCTTAGGGAAATACCCACCCGGCCAAGGCCAGAGGCTGCCGATCCGCCGCCGAACCGACAGCCGTTATCCGATAGCCTGTGGCTGTTAGCCGTTGCCGGATCCATTCATATCTGTCGTATAGAGAGGCGGAAGCCGGAACCTTCTGACCGTTAGCCCCCGGGTCAGGTCGAGCTCGTCCAGGCCGCGTTCCCGGTACTCGTCAAGAATCCGGAGCAGAATCCGGCCGATCAGGACGCTGTCGCCCAACGCGTCATGCCGGGGAACGTCATCGGCGTCGATACGGTAATAGTTCAGCAGGAAATCCGTAGAGACGACGGCATCGATCTCGGGATGAATATGGGTAAACATCGCTTTCGTATCAATAACCGGATTACCGGCCATGGACAAGCCGCTCATGCCGCACTGTTTTTGCAGCAGATTCATATCGTATTCATAACCCGCCTGGGTGACAAGAACGGCGTCCTCCGCAAAACGAACAAAATCCGCATACACTTCCGGAAACCCGGGCGCACGAGCCATATCGGCGTTCGTTATACCGGTAAGACGTTCGATTGCGGGAGGAATCGGCTTCGGCGAGCGGACGAGCGAAGAGAAGCGGCCTCCTTCCGGTATCGTCCCCCGTTCGATTCGAATCGCGCCGATCTGTGTAATATATTCCTTCGTATAATCGATGCCCGTTCCTTCCAGATCAAAAACGCAATAGGTCCGGTCTTTCAGCCCGCTGATCCGAAGTCCGTCCACCCGGTATAAGTCGGAAGAAAGAAACGTCACATTCATCGGCCCTTCACCTCTTCGGTCTCTTCAGATTCTTCGTCCGCCCTGTCCGCAAACTCCAGATCCGCGACAATCGGCAAATGATCGGAAGCCGTTCCCGGGATCGTGTACGTCCGTATCGTCCGCATATGGCCGCTGGCCAGAATATAATCGATCTTCCGGTCCGGCTGATCCGCAGGGAACGTATGTGCCGCATCCGCCCGGACCGCCGTCCAGCTGTCTGGGAACGCCGAGAATAGCGGGGCAAGCTCCGGCGCATCCGGTCGCGCGTTAAAATCGCCAAGCACCAGCACAGGGTCCGTGTGGACGCCGGCGAGCTGGAGCATTTCCCGGATCTGCATCCAGCGGATCGCCGGATCAGTGCGATAATCCAGGTGGGTGACGTACACGCGCAGCTGCCTTTCGGCCGCGCCGAGCACCGCCTCAAGCAGCCCCGGCTTCGGCTCCGGCAGAGCGGTCACTTCCTGGGTCGACAGACGCGTCAGCTGATGATTGGCCGTCTTCCGGATCGGCAGCCGGCTGAGCAGAGCGACTCCGAACTGGCGCTCCTCCTTCCGGCCTTCAGAAGGCGGCAATACGTAGATCGGGGCAAAATAAACCGACATGCCCAGCCGATCTGCGAGACGGTCCGCCATATGCTCGAACCGGCTCCGCTGGCCAAAGTGAACGTCAACCTCCTGCAGTCCGACGATATCCGCATCCGCCTGCGCGATCGTCCTAACGATCCGCTCCAGGTCGTATAGACCGTCCATCCCGATTCCGCCGTGCACATTATAGCTCATGACCCGCATGTGATCCCGCACTCTCCTTTTCCCTAATCTCGATCTGCTTGTATCGCCAACGGTTCTATTCTTCGAACAGAAGGCGAAAGTATCTCTCCCGGTTGTTCAAAAAGTCGCGCGTCAGCCGGTAATGTTCGGTTTGTTCGTAATCGATGTCGGCAACCGAACGATCCGTAAAATGCAGTAGCCTCGCTCCCGGAAACGACAACAAAATCGGAGAATGCGTAGCGATAATAAACTGTCCCCGGTCTACGCTGGCCAGCTCCCATATAATCCTCATAAAAGCGAGCTGGTTTTGCGGCGACAAGGCCGACTCCGGCTCGTCCAGCACATAAAGTCCCCTGCCGGTCATCCGGTTTTCGAAAAAGGTGAGAAAACCTTGACCGTGCGATCGTTCGTTGAGCGATTTCCCTCCATACGGTTCGTACGCTCTGGAGCCGAACGGCTCCTTGGACAATTCGTCGATATAAGCCGCAAACGTATCAAACGTCTCTGCGCGGAAATAAAAGCCGCTAGTCACCTTCGGCTGCCAGATCAGCTTCAGGATCGACGACAGCGACAAATCGTCCTTCTCCTTGCCGATAACCAGGTCCTTCCCGCCAACTACGCTGAAGCCGCAAGCGGCGCCGATCGCCTCCAGCAGCGTCGACTTGCCGGAACCGTTGTCCCCGACAAAAAACGTAACATTAGACGGAAAGTCCAACTCGCTCAAGGATCGGATCGCAGGCAGGTCGAAAGGAAATCCGCGTTTCTCGCTTTCTTCCAGCCGGTCCCAGTCTAAGACGATACGTTTCAAAAAAGGCATGACGAACCTCCATTCCACAAGCTTCCAGTTGTTTTGTATCTACCGAGAGGAGTAGACGGCGTTCCGATTCCTTCAGCGGTTTCCGTCTGATCGGCTCGATTTTCTATCTTGTATCCGGCTTTCCACCGTTTTGTCATTCTGGTTAGAAATTATCGTTCCGTGCTTGGACTCCAAGGCGGCAATGTCCCGGTATGCCATTTCTTTCGTATTTCCCCACTTCGTCCATGGAGTTTTATCCAGTGTATAGTGCCGGTAATACTTCACCGGGTGTATGGAACCGGGCGCATAGTTGTAGGTCCCCATATTAACCGGATCTGTGACGATTTCTCCGCTCTCCGCATTATACACGGCCTCGAACCGGCCGTCCGCCGAGACGAACTTCACGTTATAGGCACCGTTTAAGCCGCCAAAATCGTACTTGTGGTACTTCGCGCTAAAGAGCCTCCATTCCCCTTCGGCGGCAAGCGTAATCATATCTTCCAGTTTGACCGGTGCATTGCTGTATGCGTTCAGCGTATTTCTAAAATAGTGCAGCTCTTCCGAAATTCGGCCTATTTTTCTAACCATACGGTCGAAGGTTTCAAAGTAACGTTTGAAGTTTTTATGTTGACGCAAAGCGTCGGGGTCGTTTTTCAAGTCGTCCATCATTTGGGCGGCAACGGCCTGTGCGGCCATTTTCCCGGAACGATCGAACAAGTACCATTCGCGGTGTTCCTCTTTGATTTGTTCGAACCTGACATCGAGTTCATCAAAATACCAGTCCGACAAAAATTCCGTTTGACCGCCGATTGCAGCAGGGGTTATCTCGAAATTCCGGATCGTCGCGCCGCAGCTGATCGTTACCAGGATCAGCAATACCGCCAAAGTCCTAAGCGAGCTTTTTTTAATCATCGTTCCCTCTCGTTACTCGTTATCGTGAACCGGTTATGCTCAGGTACAGTCGTGCCGGACCCTGGAGCAAATGAGTGCGGAGCTGAGCTTGACTGCACATATGACGCGAGGTATGCTCAAACTATTATATCAAACTAGCGTATCTCTCGATCTGTGTATAAACTTTCAAGCGTTCTGATTCGTATATCTGGGCCGACTGAAGATCGGGCAGCAGCAGCGATCCGGCCGATTATTCCTATCGATGAATGAAGGTGACGAGACATTGAGACGTGGACGCTTCGCCCCGACTCCATCCGGCCTTATGCATATCGGGAATGCCCGCACCGCGCTGCTGGCCTGGCTGCAGATGCGGGCCGCAGGCGGACAATTCGTGCTGCGGATGGAGGATATCGACAAACCGCGTTCCCGGCCCGAGCTGGCCAGCGCCATCCTGAGCGACCTGCGCTGGCTTGGCCTCGATTGGGATGAAGGACCGGGCAACGGCGGACCGCACGGACCGTACGAGCAAAGCCTTCGCGAGGAGCTGTACGAGCAGGCGGTGGAGCGGCTGGAGCGCGGCGGCTGGTTGTACCCGTGCACGTGCAGCCGCGCGGAGCTGGCGGCGATCGCCAGCGCGCCGCACGGTCTGGACTCGGAAGGCCCGGCCTACCCGGGCATATGCCGCCAGCGGACTGGGGAAGAACGCGAAGCGAGAGCCGCGCTCAAACCGCCCTCTCTCCGCTTCGCCCTGCCGGACGAACCGGTCGATTTCGCCGATGCGATCGCCGGGCCTCGCTTCTATCCGCCCGGCGCCGGAGGCGATTTCGTCGTGAAGCGGGCTGACGGCATATTCAGTTACCAGCTCGCCGTCGTCGTAGACGACGCGGCTATGGGCATCACCGATGTGCTGCGGGGAGACGATCTGCTCGATTCCACGCCTCGACAATTGTTGTTATACGAGGCATTGGGCTGGACCGCGCCGAATTTCGCCCATGTTCCCTTGCTGTTCGGACCGGACGGCCGCAGGCTGGCCAAGCGGGACGATACGATGGTGATCGCACGCATGCGATCGGCCGGCATTCCGCCCGAGCGGCTCGTCGGTTGGCTGGCCTTCTGGAGCGGACTTGTCGACCGGCCGGAACCGGTCAAACCGGCCGAGTTAATACCCGGCTTCGATCTCGCCAAAGTGCCTAGCGAGCCGGTTACCGTAATGGACCATGCGATCCTGAAGCTATGGGATGCGTCGAGGTGCTGACGGTCCGTATGAACCTGCAGCTGCACCAGAAGGCATGAAGACGAAGACAACGGCACGGACGAATTAGGCATCCTGTTGTGCCATTATACGGATTGCCCGTAAAGCGGGCAACCGTCAGAAGCTCCGAATACCGGACCCGCCGGCATTCGGAGCTTTTTTGAAGGATTGACCGATCGGGGCTATCCCAGCAGATGACGGTAACTCCATACTTATTGGCGTTCCTCCCGAATCAGCTGCCGATCACTTGCCCCGGCAACGCTCCGGTCACCGCTCCGTTCCGGACGACAAATGTTCCGGCCACCAGCACATGAGCGATGCCTTCCGGAGCCACACGCGGGTTCTCGAACGTAGCGTCGCTGCGAATGACGGCCGGGTCGAAGACGACCAGGTCGGCGGCTTTGCCGGTCGCCAGTCTCCCCCGGTCATGCAAGCCGAATCGTTCCGCGGGATACCCGGACATTTTCCGGACCGCCTCTTCCATAGTGAGCCAGCCTTTCTCCCTGACGAACGAGCCGAGAATGCGCGGATACGTGCCGTACCCCCGCGGGTGAGGCGAGCCGCTGACAAAGATCCCGTCGGTCGACACCATATGGCGGGGATGCTTGTAAGTGTGCTCCAGAAACGGCTCGCGGACCGGGTCCCAGTGATAAATGAACAACGCCTGCAAATCCGATTCCAGCAGCATGTCGCAGATCAGCTCCGGCAGCGGCATACCGGTCTGTTTAACTATATCCGCCAGCATCATGCCGATATACGGCTTATACCGTTCTGCCTTTACAGTAGCGCAGCGAAGCCGCTCGGGAGGGAACGCTTCGCTTAAATAGCCGGACATCCGCTCGCGGTCCCGGCCGCTGGCCAGCCGTTCCTTGACCTGCGACGGCGAACCGGCCTGCGCCCACGGCGGCAAATAATAGAGCAGGTGCGTACAACCCGCAGGATACGGGTACATATCGAAAGAAAGATCGACCCCTTCGGCTTCCGCCCGCCGGACGTTTCTCGCTTGGACGTCGTCCACCGTAAAGTGCGAGATATGAACCGGAATGCCCGCCCGCTTGCCGATCTCGATCGTTTCGTCCGTTCCGAACGGGGTATGGCCGGAATTGCCGCGCTGATGGGCAACATACACGCCACCGTACTCTGCCGTCACCTTGGACAGCTCCACCAGCTCCCGCAGATCCGCATGGACTGTCGGCTCATATTCAAGTCCGGTGCAAAACGACTTGGCGCCCGCTTCCATCCATTCTTTCACCAGCTTTTTCATTTCGGCCAGCTGACCGTCGTCCGCCGTCGCGGTCGACCAGCCCATGACCGACGCCCGGATCGCCCCGTGCGGCACTTGCAGCGCCAGATGGCTCGGAAGCTTCCCGGCGAACAGCGACAAAAACTCGGAAACCGTCGCCCCGCCCCATTCGGCCGGCGTATCGCCGTAAAACACTTCCAAATATTGACGCATCTCTTCCCGAAGCGATCCGTCCAAATGGCTCCAGGAGAAGCCGTCGGGGGCGATCAACTGCGTCGTTACCCCTTGACGGATGCCTGCCCACCGGTCCGGTCCGCCTACGAGCTCCTTCTCGGAATGAACATGTACGTCGATAAACCCCGGCGCTATCGCACAACCTCGCGCATCGAGCCGCTCCGCCGCCTGAATCCCTGCCGTATCCCCTACCGCGACAATTTTCCCCTGATCTACAGCTATGCCGCCCGCATATTGACGGCTGCCGGTTCCGTCGATAAGAATCCCGTTTTCAATCAGCAATTCACACTCCACAACCCATTCCTCCCCGTTACTGAAACTGTAGATCGGGATGTCTTCTCATGCTGCTTGATATGCTGGCCGGCTGAAAGCCGGCGTCACGCCTGAACTGCTGTTGCCCGGCTTACTCCAGTTGTCCGGCAACCGCTTGCATAACCTGCATCGGCCGTACCAGCTGCGGGCAGTCATAAGTTTTCTCCCGCATCGACTCCGGCAAGTACCATACGGCCTGACAAGCTCTCATTCCGGTACGGCTCGCTCCGTTTAATTCGTCGGACCCCCCGTCGCCGATAAATAGACACTGCTCCGGCTTGACGTTCAGCCGCTCACACGCCAGCCGGTAAATCGCCGGATCGGGCTTGGCGTATCCAACCTCGTAAGAGAACAGAACGGTGTCGAAATAGGGGGCCAGTCCGCTCGTCTGCCAACCGCGTACTTCCTCCTCCGTACAGTTGCTGACGAGTCCGGTCGCGATCCCTTCGCGCTTCAGCTTGTCCAGCAGGGCGATCACATCAGGATCGATACCGGTGAAAGCGGCCTTCTTCTCCGCAACTCGCTGCTCGTACATCTCCTGCATAACTTGCTCGTTAATCGCTACGTGCTGCCCCTCCAGAATATGTCTCATCACAGCCTTGTAATCGGCGAACTCACCCGTCATTCTCCCGCGGTGCCTGGCGCCCCATTCCCTTCGGTAAACGTCGTGCTCCAGCCCGAGCCGGGCCGCGTCGTTCCGGCCTGTCCGGTCGATCTTCCGGACGCCTCCTTCATACTCGGAGATGAGTGTTTCGAACAGATCGAACAACACCGCTACTGTATTCCCTATCACGCCCGTCACCGCCTATTCCGGAATTTGTCAGCTTCATTATCTCAAACCGGTCTGCGGAATGCACCAATTATTTCAAAAAAAACGCCAGGGAACCGTGTCCCCTGACGCTTATCGTGAGCATATCTATATCGGACAATGGAGGCTCGCAGATCGGATTACCTCGCCCCAGACTCGTAAACGAACCGGCCGCCGACCATCGTCCAGACGACGCCAAACCGCTCGTCCAGCAGCGCGAGATCGGCATCGGCCCCTGGCGCTATGATGCCTTTGTTAGTCAGACCAAGGATGACGGCCGGTGTCCGGGACGCCATCGCGACGGCGTCGTGCAGCGGGATGCCGAGCTGTACCGTGTTGCGCAGCGCCTCGTTCATCGTCACCGTGCTGGAGGCGAGCGTTCCGTCCTGCAGCGTAGCGACGCCGCCGGCAACCGTCACTTCATGACCGCCGAACGTATAGGTGCCGTCTCCCAATCCCATCGCCTGCAAGGCGTCGGTGATCAGCACGACTCCTTCCGGGCCTTTGACCCGGTGCATGAGCCGTACGACCGCCGGATGCAGATGAACGTTGTCCACGATCGCCTGCAAACTGACGTGCGGCTGATCGAACGCTGCGGCGACAAGCCCCGGATCGCGGTGATGAATCGGCCGCATCCCGTTGAAACAGTGGGTTACGTGGCTCGCCCCGCGGCGAAACGCCTCGCTCGCTTCGTCATAGGTGGCGTCGGAGTGGGCGAGCGCCACGACGATGCCGCGGCGGTGAAGCTCCGCTACCATCTCCATGCCGCCCGGCAGCTCCGGCGCGACGGTCACCATTTTCATCATACCGTCCGCATGGCCGATTATCCGCTCCATTTCCGCCATATCGGGGTGGCGCAGAAACGCTTCGTTTTGCATGCCTTTGCGCTTAACGTTTAAGTAAGGTCCTTCCGCATGGATGCCGGCAATCCGGGCTCCCGGCTCATGACCGGTTACCTCCTTGACCTTATCGATCATGTTCAGCAAATCTTCGAGGCTCGAACTGACCGAGGTCGCCAAAAAGGAAGTGCAGCCCGCAGCCGCGCAAGCCGAGGACACCTCCTCGACGCTGCGTTTCGTGCCATCCATCATGTCGTAACCGGACGCTCCGTGAATATGCACATCAATCATGCCCGGAATGAGGAGCAGCCCGTTGCCGTCTGTCCGTTCCGTCCCGTCCTCCCCGTTGAATGAATCCGAGGGACCCTCCACCACGGAAACGATATGCCCGTTCTCGATAAGAACGGACCCGCATTCCAGGATGGCGGACTCCATAGCGATCCGCACGTTCGTAATCCATCGTCTGTTCATCGTCACTTGGCCCCTCCCCCTTCCGGAGCAGCCACGACCAGTTCTACCCCGCCGGATACGGCTGCTTCTGCAATATGCGGCGGAGGAGCTTGATCCGTAACGATGCGGTGCACGTCAAGGAGAGCGGCGAACGAATGCAGGTACCGTTCTCCGAACTTGCTCGCATCGGTTACGATGTTAATACACGACGACCTTCGCATCGCATGACGCTTCAGCTCGGCCTCGAACGAATTGGAATTGCTGAATCCGTGCTCCACCGTAATGCCCGTCGTGCCGAGAAACACTTGATCGAACGCCATCGAGCCGAGCGTACCGATCGCGATCGGTCCGACCATCGAGCCGGTCTTCTCGAGCAGCATGCCTCCGGCTACGATCGTATGAATGCCTTTGTCCAGCAGGACGGACGCCACGTTCAGCGCATTCGTCACTACCGTTACCGAGCTGTCCGGCCGCATATGCCTCGCGATCTGCAGCGTTGTCGTGCCGGCGTCGATAAATACCGCCTGCCCCGGCAGGATCAGCTCCGCAGACGTTTGGCCGACGCGGATCTTCTCGTCGGTGTGCACCGTATCGCGCTCCTTCAGCGATACGTCAAGCGTCAGCGGAATCGCTCCACCGAACGTTCGGCGCACAAGGCCGATCTGCTCAAGCTTCTCCAGATCGCGGCGGATCGTCATCTCGGTGACGGCATACTTTTCTTTCAGATCGCTTATTTTTACTTCGCCATCCCTTTGGATCGCGTTCCAAATTTCGTTTTGCCGTTCGTTTAAGTTCGGACGCATGGATGCTGCTTCACTCCGTCAGGCCGGTCCGCCAAGAACCGGTTATTGTCGCTTCACCCTTATTATAGCGAACTTTCACGGCGTCTGTCATTCGGTCCAGCCCACAGCCCGTGCGCCGGCTCGATCGCCCACCCGTCGAGCGTCAGCTCCACAGGCCGCCGCTGCCAGCCGGCGTCGATCCGCGCCTTCACTTCCGGCCACGGCACGATGCCGCCGCATGCGTCCAAAGCTTCCACGCTGCAAGCTCCTACGGCTGTCGCCGCCGTCATCGCCGATTCGATCGGCAGCCCGTTCAGCAGGCCGCAGATCATACCGGCAATCGTACAGTCTCCCGCTCCGGTCGTACCGACCACGGTCGCCTGGAAGCACGGGGACAACAGTTCCCTTCCCGCCCATGCGGCAGGATCGCTCAAGCGGCACGCTCCGAATTGCTGCAATCGTTCGGCGCTGCCGGATGTCCGGACATAGAGCCCTTCCTCGCCCAGCTTAATCCCGACGACTGCGGCCCCCATGCCAAGCAGTCGCTCCGAAATGGACGACAGCGACGCCGCGTTCATCTCCAGCTCCCCGCCGCCGCTATCCGCTCCTTCTACCATAAACACGATCTCTTCCCAGCTCGGCATGAACAAGTCCACATGAGGAAGAATCCGCCGCAGGATCGAGCTCCAGTCCACCTTGCCGGCCGGTGAATCCGGGTCGGGGCGGGACATATCCAGCGATATGGTCAATCCTGTCGCCCTTACCTTCGCAAGCAGCTTCTCCAGTTCTCTTCCGTCGTCCTCATACATTCTCTTCATCAGCGGTGGATAGCCAAAATGGAACAGTCGGGCACCCTCCAGCTTATCCGGCGGCACATCTTCCGCAGTAAACGTATCGTTGGTTCCCGGACAATGGAGGAAGATCCGGTCCGAGCCCCGCGGGCTGATTACCACGCTGTAAGAGCTCTGCTCGCCAACGCTGACGATCATCCCATCGGTAACGCTCTCCCCATGCTCCCGCAACGTCTCCAGAATGAGGCGGCCAAACGGGTCGTCGCCCACCTTGCCCATCAGACCGGTCCGGATGCCGAGCCGGTTCAAGGCGAGCCCGGAGTTGGCTACCGTCCCTCCTGTCGAGATAACCGCTTCCCCTACATTAACAAGAGCTCCGGGTATGCTGATTGAGGCCAGCCCGGCATTGCCCATGTCGGGAATCATATCGAGGCATATGTGCCCGGCTACGATCGCTTCGAAGGATGAAGCCCCGTTTGGAGCTGCAAACCCTTTATCCCGCTGATTGTCCGGCTGCTTCAAGTGAATCCCTCCCGCCGATGTACACCGTCTGACCGGTGCGATCCGATTCCAGCGCGGCTGTGAACAACTCATGGCTTTCCGCCGCCTCCTCCGGGGTGGCGCAATAGAGCGGCTGCTTCATCCCGCCGCGGTTAACGAGCTCATCGCAAAACGCCGACCACATCTGCAAAATCGAGTCCGAGAATCCGAATTCGAAAATCCCTCCGGTAATCGTCGGGTATGCCGATTGGTAAGGAACGTCCAGTTCGTGCCAAGCCTGCTCGCCGCCCGGTTGATAAGGAAGAGAACGGATCTGCTTCGGATTTTTCGTCGAATACTCGGCGGACAGCTCGGTTCCGTTAATGCGGATGAACCACGTATTTGCGTGGCCAGGCGCGATCCGTTTCATCGACAATACCATCGGAAAACGCTGGTCTTCCGTTTTTACATCGCATGCCAGAATCGCATTATCCCACGTTTCGCAAGGCGCAGACCCGCCCTTGCCGTCGGGACGCGTCTCGACCACTTTTTGCAGAAGGGCACGGACGCTGTTCGGACGCCAGCCGAAGCGCAAGGGCAAGTGCAGGACGTGCATGCCCAGGTCGCCCATACAGCCGTATTCTCCGTTGGTCGCGATGCGGCGCTTCCAGTTGATCACCTTTAACGGATCGAGATCGCTGCTGTGCCAGAAGCCCGCTTCCACCTCGATGATTTTGCCGAACCGGCCCTCCCTTACCCATTGTCCGATCCGGTATGCTCCCGGGAAGAAAGGAAACTCCGAGGAACAGCGGACGAGGACGTCCGGTCGCGCCGCCATCTCGGCTACAATTCTCCGGTTCGCTTCGCGGTCGATTCCGAACGGCTTCTCTCCAAGCAGATGTTTGCCTGAACGAATAATATCGATGTAGAGATCGGCATGCAGGTTATGCGGAACGGCACAATATACGGCATCGACATCCGGATCGGCGAGCAGTTCCCGGTAATCCGAATATGCTTTCGTGACGCTCGGAACGAGCTCCCGGAACCACTTCGTCGCTTCCGGATTGGCGTCGCAGACGGCCGTAATCCGCGGCTCGTACTCGACGCCCGTCAGATGGCACCAGCGGGCGGCCGCGCTTGCAAACTCTTTGCCCATCAAACCGCAGCCGATAACCCCGAAACGTATAATCGTCTTCGTCATATCCGGCACGCTCCCTTCCACTCGCTCGAATCCCGGGCCGCGGTGCAGCATAAACCTTCCCGGACAAATAAACCATTCTTTTTCAATTGTATAGACATAGTAACCTCCTGGAAGAAGAATCCACAAATAAAAAACGGCTTCCTTCTTTAATGTTCGTTATTAACATATATAATGTTATATTCAAACATTAATTTTGTCTAGATTAAATTCAATAAACCCGAAAAGCCGCCCGGAGAAGACAGGCGGCTTTAAACTGAATAAGCGAATAATAAACGGATTCATCCATATAACGATATAGAAGCAGCCCTTATTGGTTTATAGCCGCCATGTACAAAAAACCCCCGCATTCCACCTCGGAGATGCGGGGGTAAGGCTGCCGGCTGCCGGTTAAAACCTGCGCGGATACGGATGGGAACCGCAGGCCGCCAGTCAGGTCAGCCTTCTGAAGCAGCGCTCCAGGCGGTTTCGTTCTTCTTCCGTTCCTTTGGAAGACAGGAAGACGATGTCCTGCGACTCTCCGTTCGTCCGGTCCGGCAGAACGTCCAGCCCCAGCACACGGATTAATTGATTAACGGTCCCGGCATTGCCGTCCATCAGCGTTACATGACTCGGAACGAGCGCTTCGATCGCTTGCCGAAAAAAGACGAAATGCGTACACCCGAGCACGATCGCTCCATACTGCTCCATATCGAAACCGGACAGCTGCTGCTGCAAATAACGGCGAACTTCCGGCCCGTCGAAAACACCATCTTCGGCAAACTGGACCAGTCCGGGCAGCCCGAGCGGATCGACCCGGCCCTGCGCCTCCAAAGTTCCCAGCAGCTTTTGAAATTTGTCCTCTTTCAAGGTCAAAGGCGTCGCCGTCACCAAAACTTTTGCTCCGGAATCGCGTACAAGCTGCAAAGCCGGTTTTACGGCCGGCTCCATCCCTATAACCGGAAACGCGTAACGTTTGCGCAGGTCGTCGACTGCCGCGCTCGTCGCCGTGTTGCAGGCGATCACGATCGCCCGGACGTCGTCCGTCCGTAAAATGTCGTCGATGCACGCTCTTACGAAACCGAACACTTCTTCTTTCGTATGAATCCCATAAGGGACGTTTTTCGTGTCCGCATAGTACAAATAAGATTCCGCAGGAAGCTTGCGCCGTGCTTCGTGGAGTACGGTAAGCCCTCCAACGCCGGAATCGAAAAAAACGATTTTCATGACGGTTCCTCGCTTTTAAACTAAAGGTAAGACGTTTACCGGTCGCCGCGATCTTCCCGGTTCTTCCAGCCTCCGTCGGGAAATATGTCGGAGCCCAGCGTCGGCTCGTAGACGCTCTCTGTGCGCCACGGCTTGCGGGCGGTTTTTTTCGGACGCTCCTGCCGGATCGTGACCGCTTGCGCGTAGGCCAGACTCTCGAGCAGCGATTTGCCCGCTCCCGCTTCCGCTGCCCGGTGATGCCCGGCGTCCGGACGATCGCCCGCCCTATTGGACGGCGCCGATGCGGCCGCTCTGCGAATCTCCTTGAGACGGGCTTGCAGCAGTTCGATTTCTTTCGTCCAATCGGAGGGCTGGGAAGCTTCTCTGGACGCAGCATGCTCTGAGCCGACCGGGTTGATTCGATCGTTCATATGGACCACCGCCCGTTTTCAATTGGAGTGCAAGTCTACCTTAGCTTATGAGTTTACTCGATGATGCAGACTACCCTTTACTATATCATGAAATCGTCGTTCATGGCCTTACATTTCGCAAGCCGCTTGTTCCGTCATCTTAGAAGACAACCCGCTTTTTCCAGCCTGTAAGCGCATCCTTATACAGTTTCTTACTTGATTTTCATGCTCCGGCTACGAGTCGACCGCAGACAGCAGGCCGAGTCCGTCCCCGACCTGAGTCCAGATGGATTTCCGTCAATAGTCCGTTTTGCAAAACCGGTCACTCTCATACAATGAATACAACAAAGAATTAAGAGGTGCGATAATCGATGCAGGACAAGAAGAGATTGTACATTCTTCTGAGCGATACCGGAACTTGGTTTTCCCGGCTGATCAAATCCTATACCAAGGAGCCGTTTAATCACGCTTCGCTGGCGTTTGACGCCGAGCTCCGGGATGTATTCAGCTTTGGCCGGAAATATGAATCGAATCCGTTTCTCGGCGGGTTCGTCAAAGAGAACATACGCAGCCCGCTATTCCTCGACGAACAGCGCAATACGACGTGTGCCGTGTACGTATGCGAAGTAAGTCCAGAAGCGTACGAACGGATCCGCGAGTCCGTCCTCGAGCTGGAGAAGCGTGGAGATGATTATAAATATAACGCCTTGGGACTGCTCGGGGTCGTATTCAACATCAAGCTTAACCGGGACAACGCTTACTTCTGCTCCCAGTTCGTATCCGAGATGTTTCGCGCCGGCGGGGTGTCGCTGGTACCGAAATGCCCGGAGTTCACCACGCCGGGGGATCTGGGCAGCTCCGAACACGTCCGGCTGATTTACACCGGAAGCTTGCGGGATTACGCTTCCCTGAAAGACTGGGGAGAAGTTGCCGCAGACAGCCCTGAATGGATTCCGGCAGGATGAATGCGATGAATGCATCCTCGCGGTTCCGTTTGACGATTCGCTGCTCGCCGCATCCGGACATGCGAACCGGCATTATGGAAGCTCTTGTATTCCCGTACGACCCAAAAAATCGGCCCTCTCTGCCGGGAGAGCCGATTCGTTATGTTCGAATAAATATCCGTTGCCACGGGCATAACAGGAAAACCGGGCTTTCCCGGCGCTGCGCCGCGTTTCTACGTTTTGGGACGCACACGGTTCGTCGGAACGGCCGACATCGGATCGTCTGGCCAATAATGTTTCGGATAGCGGCCCTTTAAATCTTTTTTCACCTCAAAATATGTTTCCCTCCAAAAGCTGGACAAATCCCGCGTCACCTGCACGGGCCGCTGGGCGGGCGACAGCAGATGAATCGTCACCGCTACTCTCCCGCCCGCGATACGGGGCGTATCGGTCAGGCCGAACATCTCCTGAAGCCGCGCGGACAAAAAAGGCGCTTCCGGATCTCCGTAATCGATCGGCAGACGCGAGCCGCTCGGGACGATCAAGTGAGTCGGTGCCAGCTCGTCCATTTTCCTCCGCTTCTCCCAAGGCAGCACCGCTTCGAACACGGCGGCCAAGTTCAGCCGCTGCAATTCGCTGCGGCTCCGGATTCCTTCCAGGTGAGGCGCCAGCCATTCCGGCAGCGACTCCGCCAGCGCTTCGTCCGACAAGTCCGGCCAAGCTTCGTCGTGCCGTCTGAGGAACAGAATTCGCTGCTGCAAAGCTCTTGCCGTCTTCGTCCAAGGCAAAATGCCTAATCCCTCGATCCGGACCCCTTCGAGCATCGCGCGAACCGTTTCTTCCGAATCGGGTCCGGACTGAGGAGCATCGCTCAGCACGAGCGCCCCGAGCCGTTTCCTGACGCGGGATCGCACCGCTTGTACGGTCTGGTCCCATGCTACGACAGACTCATCGGCGATATCCTCTCCGAACCGCTGCAGCAGCTCGGTTAGCTGTACGGGCGCCGCCAGTTGAATCCGGCTCTCCGGTCCTTTATCGTCCAGCTCGGCCGCCACGATGTACGAAGCATTCGATAGTTCCTGAACTTCGGCAAAAGCGGCGCCTCTACCGCTGCTGAGCACATATTTCCCCCCTCCCCGGCTTTGGCCGATCCGGTCGGGATAAGCGAGCGCGAGCAGCAGACCGCACGCGTCGCTGTCGATTCGTCCGCGTCCGGTTATGCCAAGCGCCCGGCTCCAGTTGTCCGCCTCTGCAAGCGCTCGTTTGACGGCCGCATAATCGGCCTGCAGACCGAACAGGGCCATCGCCTCATCCGGCTTGCCGCCGTTTCTCGCCCGCTCCAGAGCGTCCAGCCGGAGCCGGAGATCGGCCGACGCCGTGCCGCTTGCCCCTCTGCGGAACAAGTCCCGTTCGTGCAAAAGCGCGGCAAGGGCGCACGCGGTAGACCCGAGGCCGAGCGACATCGCGCGGATCGTCATATGGGCGAGACGGGGATGCAGACCGGCTTCCGACATTCTTCTGCCATGAGCGGTAATCGCCCCGTTGCGGTCCAGCGCGCCGAATTGGGCGAGCAGCTCGCAAGCTTGCCGGTAAGCGGCCGCCGGCGGTTCGCTCAGCCAGCTCAGTTCCCGGGGGTCAATCGTCCCCCATTCGGCGAGATCCAGCGCCAGCTGGGCGAGGTCGGCCTGTTCGATTTCCGGAACGCGATGCGGGTCGAAGTATAGTTCCTCCTGCTCCGTCCACAGCCGGTAACAGACGCCCGGACTAAGCCGCCCCGCTCTTCCCCGCCTCTGGTCGGCCGAATCTTTCGATACGCGTACCGTTTCCAGCCTGGACATTCCCGTTTGCGGCGAAAACCTCGGAACCCGCATTAGACCACCGTCAATGACGAGACGCGTCCCTTCGATCGTCAAGCTCGTTTCGGCGATGGAGGTGGACAGCACGATTTTACGAACGCCGGGCTTCCCCGGAGCAATCGCCCGATCCTGGGCTTCCTGCGGCAAATTGCCGTGAAGCGGCAGTACCGTCACAGCCGAATCCAGACGCTGCTGCCCGAGCAGCTGCTCGACTCTGCGGATTTCTCCGGCTCCCGGCAAAAAGACCAGCAGATCACCGGACTCCTCCGCCATCGCGCGCAATACCGTGCGTACTACAAGCTCCTCCAGTCTGCCTTCCGGTTTACGGTTCAAATATTCGGTTCGTACCGGGTAGACGCGCCCTTCGCTTGCGAGGACCGGCGCATCGCCGAGCAGCGTCGCGACCGGCCGGGCGTCGATCGTCGCAGACATGACGAGCAGCCGCAGATCTTCCCGAAACAAAGCGCGGGTCTGCAAGCATAAGGCGAGTCCAAGGTCCGCCTGCAGGCTCCGTTCATGAAATTCATCGAAAATAACGAGCCCGACCCCGGCAAGCGACGGGTCCGACTGCAGCATCCGGGTTAATACCCCTTCGGTAATGACCTCGATCCGCGTCCCGGGTCCGACGCGGGTATCCATTCTCACCCGGTAGCCTACCGTGCGCCCGACCGGCTCGCCCAATGAGGCGGCCATGTAAGCCGCCGCCGATCTGGCCGCGATTCGTCTCGGCTCCAGCATAAGAATCCGCTTGCCCTTCAGCCACGCCGGACCGGCTTCCAGCAAAGCTAACGGCACGCGGGTCGTCTTGCCCGCTCCCGGCAAAGCGACCAGCACGGCGCTTGCTCGTTCATTCAATTGTGTTATAACGTCCGGCAGTACCGATTCGATTGGCAGTCGTGCGGTCAACGTGTTCTCCCCCATCTATGTGCAAGCGGCAGCTACGTATTCCTCTTCTTAACTTCCATCAGTATACGGGAGCGGATCGTTCGGCGGCAAGCCGGCTATCGTGCTGGCCATGCCTCTCGGGCGGGTACCCCTTCCCGGTGCTCGTTCTTTCCTTGTTATCTCGAATCAATCAGGATCTTCCCGCATCTTATCGATAGCCGGCAAGTCCGCTGTGAAACGCTTCGGAATCTTCATGCTCCAGTCCGAACAACGCTTCCTGCAAAGCAAAAGTGCCGCGATAAAACGTGATACGATCCATCATCCCGTCGATTTCCGGATATACGGCCGCCGCAAATTGGAGAAATTGTTCTCCATAGGAGGCCAGCAGCGCCGCACAGTCTACAGCCGGATCGCCGATCCCTGCCGAACCGAAATCGATAATGCCGCTGATCCGCCGTTTATCGGAATCGTATAATATATTCGAAGTGCCGAAATCGCCATGCACGGCCGCCAGGCGAATCTCGAAGTTCTTCTTCTCGCCAAGATATCCCGTAAAGTGACGGTCCGTCCATAGCCTCGCCTCCGGCTTCATATACCGATACAGCTTCGTTCGAATGCGATCATAAAGCTCCGACCATTCCGAATAGAGGTTATCGTCACTTCTCCCATCGTTCATTTCTTCCGTTTCTATCCCATGCAACGCTTTTAAAAACCCGCCCAATTGACCCGCTAATTGCCGCCATCCCCGCTCATCCAAATCCGACATCAAAACCTCCGCTTCAAGCGGCTTGCCGGACAGTTTCCGGTATCCGATAAAGGCGCGTCCCGGTTCTAGCGAAGCAAAGCTGGAATAGATCGGACGTGGCACTTCGATCGGCACCCGGCCCGCGATCCGGTTCAAAAATGCCGCTTCCCGCTTCAGCTGTCGAATTCCTTCCGCATATTTCGGAAAGCGGAATATCATCTGTGAATTGACCAGCACAATGTCGCTGTTTTGCCCGGAACCGAACACTTCTACGGACTCCAGGCTCAGTCCGGGACAATGGTTTCGGATCGCTTCCGAGTATAGTTTCGTCTCTATCTTTATACACCTCTTACCATAATTAACGTTAAACAGTCCGGCTCAAGCCGGAATCTCCGAAAAAAAGCCAGTTTTTCTTCCGGTTCTTCCAGCCGTCACGGCGTTCATAGCTTTATTGTAGCATAACCTTTTCCACGTCTACAGAACGCCGTATGGGCAGTGTTCCTTCTAAACCTCTGATGAACGTTCCACCTAAAAAACTTCTATAAAATTCCTTTACTATCGAAAATATACTTGATATACTATCGATATGAAAAGGAGGATGATTTCATGTTTGTTCCAGGATTTACGGTCTGGTATAACGTCAGAGACATTGAGCAAAGCTTGGCGTTTTATACCGGGAAGCTTGGTTTTGAACTGCTTTTCCACGATCCCGATTCCGGCATGGCTATGGTCAAGACGAACACCGACCAATGCGTAATCGGATTTTCCCAGGCGGAGGAAGTCGTTCCTTCCACCTCGTCGACGGTGTTTGACGTCAGCAACATGGAAGACGCCGTACATACCTTGAAGCAACAAGGCGTGACGTTTATCGGGGATATCGAGACGATTCCGGACTTCGTCAAGCTGGCGACGTTTACCGATCCGGACGGACATTCACTGATGCTTTCGGAGCAGCTCGTCGAGCTTTGAGCAAGGAACGGAAAGTAATCGAATTGTCGCAGGAGCTGTCGGGGCGATGGGTCATCCCGATCCTGCTCTCCCTCGAAAGCAGCGGAGGGCGGTTCACGCCGCTTCAGAACAAGCTGCAAATAACACCTGCGCGGCTCAGCGACAATTTGAAGCAGATGAGCGAAGCGAGCCTCATCGATCATTTATCCCCCTATGAGCGACGCCATCCTTTACTGCCGGAATACCGGTTGACGGAAAAAGGCAAGCTGTACCGGGAAGCGGCCCAAGCGATCCGGATGGCCGATAGGCAGATCGGGCACGATTTGTCCGCCAAAGCGTGGAACGTGCCGGTGCTGATCGCGCTCCATTACCAGCACGACCGGTTTCAGGATATCCGCCGCGCCCTGCAAGCCGTCACGCCCCGCATGTTGTCCGCTCGACTGGACGAGCTGCACGGCGCCGAGCTGATCCGCAGACATGTTACCGAACAGCCCCGGCCATCGTTTATGTACGAGCTGTCCCCTCTGACCGGCAAGCCGATCGACCGGATGACTTCCGAGCTATGCTCTCTCGTATGACTATGCGTTAAATCATAAAAAACCAGGCCATTGCTGGCATTCGCCAGCGTTACGACCTGGTTTTTGTTAAAGTTTAGGCACCGCTGGAAGCCGTGTCGAGCGATTCCGCGGAGGACTCGGAGGACTTGTATTTCATAATCGGAATCATCGCCAATGCGCCGATCAGAAACAAGATCCCGGCAACTGTAAAAATCGAGACGAGCGGGTACGCGTTTTTCAAAGCGCCGGCAAACGACATCGACAGTACCATCATCCCCATGAACAGCGGGTTAAGCACCCCGTTCACCCGGCCGACGATCGAGGCGTGAGACCATTTGAGGATCATTGTACTAATCCCGATATGGATACACGGGAACACGAGCCCGTTCACGAATTGGGTAGTCAGCGTTACCGGCACGCTGGTCGAAAATCCGACGATCACCGTACACAGCGCACTGGCCGTCATACCGATCGCCAGCAAGACTTGCGGCTGGACGCGTTTGGAGACCGCCGCGATGACCCCGCCTCCGATCAGCATCGCTCCGCCGTTTACCATCAGCATGTACTGCAGAAATTTCTCCGGCTTGCCCAGCCGCTCCGTTACGATGAACAGGTTGAGCGCCTGAGCGAGACCGACGGCAAGCCCTGCGAGCAGAAACGATACTCCGAGCATCCGCAGCACCCGGCTTTTCCACACATAGCTGAACCCTTCCACAAACTCTTTGCGAAACTGTCCTTTGCCCGCTTCCGCCGCAGGCTTGACCTTGTCTTTAGGCAACCGAACGAGCACCAGCGCCGACAGCAAAAATACGAAACCCATCACCGCGACGGATACTTCCAGTCCGAAGCTGCTGTAAAAAAACGTTCCCAGCATCGGCCCAAGCACGAGAAATATCGCCATCAGCGATTGGAACAGCGCCATTCCCTGCTGCAGCTGCTGCTCGGGGACATGCTCCTTGAACAGACGCATGCCCGACGGCTGGGAGAATTGCGACAAAATCGCCGAAATGAATGTCACGAAGTACACCGACTGCCAAGAGCCGAAATGGATCGCAAACAGGACGACGAACACGGATACGGCCGACAGCAAGTCGCACCAAATCATCGTCCTTCTCGGCAGCCAGCGGTCTGCGAACGTTCCGCCAATGAAGGAAAAGACGAAAATCGGCGCAAATTCCGCCACGCTGATCAGCGATATCGCGTACGGATCGTTGTTCGTTCGCTCCGCAACGTACAGCAATATGGCGAAGTTCCGCACCCATATGCCAATCTGCAGAAGCACATTCGATAAAATAATAGTTTGTATAAACCGGTTGCTAAGCAACCCCGGCGCTTTTCCGGCACCTTGTTCCGAAACCAAACGTTCCACACTCCTCTAAAGCCGCCGATCCGGCAGCCCGTAATTGATCATGAATTTGATACTCCTTTAAGGCAAAAAAGGCAACCCGCAATAGGGCACCGGCCGCCGGCCTTGCCTCTTTCCCTCATACGCTCATCGGACAAGCGCTGAAATTGCCTATTTAAGATGAACTCGGACTTTCGACTCTTCCCATTAAACTTCAATTATCGATCATTTTCATCCGCAAGTTTTTCCCAGCCACGCTTCCGGCATTTTTCCGCCTTTTATCATAACCCGATTCCTGCTCGTCCGTTTCTTACGGATTGCTGAATTTGCTTACTTTTTCGATTAACCATGGCTTGATCAAAGGCAAAACGGCAGCCGGCTGCATCGCTTTGGAATGATCCATGCCGCTTCCCTCGATCCTCTCGATCTCCCAGCCCAGCTCTACCAGACGCTCTTTGTTTTTGGCCAGCCGTCCGGCGATATCCACCGTCACATTACCGAATCGGCTCCCGTATACGATCGTATCCTGTTCTCCCGCGAAGGCCAGCCTTGGAATGGTCAGCTTGTGCTGAACGGTCCGATCGTCAAAATCAGCCAAGCTTTGGTACAAAGTCATAAATTGCTTCAAAACATTCGGATCGATCGTAATGGGGACGTTATCCCAGTCGATATGGTCCGGATCCCAGGACTCGTTTGCCGGTTCGTCAGGCCGACTCCCGGCATGTTGCCGCTCGCTACTCAGCGCCTGTTCTTACGTTTTGACAGTTACCGTCGTCATTTCGCGGTACGGACCTTCATACGGCGGGAAACCGCCCATGATGAAACTATCGAGCCGATCGGTCCGGAGGGCTAGCTGCAAGCCAACAAGCGCGAGCCAGGAATAACCATAGTAGCTGAAGCGGTCGACCTTCATGCTGTCGGCGATGCGCAATAAATCTTTGACGATAAGTTCCGCGGTCAAAGCATCCGGATTCGGATGGGAGAACAAATGACCTTCGTAATCAAAATATAACACGCGAAAGGAATCGTTTAGCCCTTCGACAAAGTGCTGCCCGAACTCCGGATCGATCCCCCACATGGTCAAATGCTCGGCTTCCGGGCCGGTCACCGTTTTTTTAGCGACAGGCAGCATCACCGTCCTGCCCGCAGCATTACCCGTCAGGCCGACTTCAATCTCTGAACCGTCCGTCAGCTGTACCCGCTTGATCACCTTCACCACTCCCTCTGCTACTTCTCACCCCTATCATATAACATTGACGCAATCTTTCGGTTTAGCTCGACCGGCCACTTGATTTGCCTGCAATGTTCCCGTTTAATATTGTTGTAGGAGTTGAAGGTTATACTTGAAGGATGTGAGCCGCGAATGGAACCGGTCTGTACGCCGAAGCAACTTGCCGATCAATTAAAGGTAAGCACGACAACTTTACGAAGGTATGAGGATCAAGACTTGATCCCCGACGTCCCGAGAACGGACAGCAACCGTAGAGGGTATCGGGCTGTTCACGTTCAAGCTTTCGTCGCCATTCGGGCGCTGCTGAAAGGGTTTGGCATTCCTGTCGTTTATGAAGTGATGAGAAAGGTGAAGTCAGGCTGCGAAGTGGAAGGTCTGTGGTTACTGAACCAGCAGCTGCATGACAGCCATGTCGAGAAACAAAGAGTGGAATCGACCTTGACCCTGTTCAGGAAAACCGACTTTTCCGAGTATCGGAATAAACCGCTAACCGATGCGATGACGATCGGGGAAGTGGCGGAGTTCTGCGGAGTCCGGCCGTCCGCGATCCGGCATTGGGAAAAGGAGGGCTTGATCCGGTCGGAGAGAAACTTGCAAAACGGATATCGGGTGTTCTCCTCCCGCGAATTAAGGAAGCTGATTGTAATCAGCAGCTTGAGAAAAACCGTCTTTTTTATCGACAGCATGAAACAGCTGCTCCACGAACTGGATACGCAAAACTTGGCGAGCGTAGAAAAATCGTTCCAGCTGGCTCTAGACAAGCTGAATGTCCGGTTAACCTCACAATATCAAGGAATCGCCGAACTGATGAACTACATACAAAGGTTGACCCTGTACCGGCAACAAGGTCCAACTTGAGGAAGTTAGGTGCGGCTTATGTATTCGTTTTCGAGAATTCCCATAATAACTAGCGACTCATAAGTACCTTGAACCTGAATACAATCTCGCAGCACTCCCTCGACCACGAATCCCGTTTTCTCGTAGAGCAGCCTTGCTATGCGGTTATGTGCTTTGACGTCCAGCCATAACCGATGTACGCGCAAAGTCTCAAACACATACGTTTGAAAGAGGCGGATCGCTTCTTTACCATACCCGTTCCCTTTTTCAGTTATTGCGATTCGCGTCAGTTCTACACAGTTATTCGGGTTGGTTATTCCTGCAGCTATGATATAACCGACCGCCCGGCCTTCCGGGTCCGTAATCACCATATGAAGATGGTCCTCGCTATTAATCGCTTCAAGATGTTTCTCCCGCGGCCAGGTAATAACGTAGGGGCGGTTCTCCGGATGTTGTTCGGCTTGTTGAACAAAGACCAAATCGTCCTCGTTTGTTTTTCTAAATCGTATTCTGCCGGATTCCGCTACAATGACATGGAACATCAGTCAAAACACCTCGTTTCGGTCATTGATAGTACAAGTTCGCTTAAATGAGTCATCTGATCATCTTCCTTACTCCAATCTCGCAAGCTTCATACAGTAAAAGCGGATACTCGGATAACGATCGTATTCCTCGATCGTCTCCAGTCTGCATTTCAACTCGCCGAGGATATCGAGCAACTCTTCTTTCCGGTGATACTTCACCATATCCATATACATCAAATGTCCGCCCGGCTTCAACATAGCGGAAATGGCAGTGAACGTTTTCCGGTATGCTCCGATCTCGTTAAGGGCCGATCCGATCATCGTTACCAGGTCATACTCCATACTTGGCAGCGGGCAAGTTAAAAAGTCATCACACCGAACGGCCGACGGATTCGGATGCCCCTCCCGCTTTTGCCTGTACGAAAAGCTCTCGCATATGCCCGGATCGATATCGATGCTCGTCAACTGCCCGTTGCCTTGTAGGAAGTATCCTAAATAATCGTCCCATTCGCCAACTCCGATTCCGATATTGCAAGCTTTCATACCTGGAGCCGCCTCAAACTGTCTCAACAAAAAATCCCGCGTCTCCAGCTCCAAATACAGACTCTTCGGCGACATGTTCCATTGGTACGCCTCCGGTTCCCGCATGTTCAAATAATATTTCAGCAGTTTTTGATCGTCCATGGGATCTCCTTCCTCGTATGGGATAGACGGGTTATACTTGTTCCAGTTGATACGGTTCGCCAGTTTATGGAGACAGCTTCTCGTCTGCACGTTCAGTCTCCTGGCCGGAAGACTGGAGGTCTTTCTCCAATATCCGATTCCCCCGGTTTCCAGCCCGTTGCTTGCGACCAGAGATGAGCCCTCTGCAGAATCTCCTACACGGCCGGCCCTTTCCCTTCCACATACTTCGACCGCTCATGCTTATAGAGCTGCATTAACCTGACAATGGAGATTTGAATTTCGAGGATGGGCTTTGCATCCAAACCCGGTATCGAGGTAGAGCCTACACGATCGATTCGAAGCGCGATCTGTTGCAAATCGTATCTCAACCTTGTGCCGATCTCTATAAATTGATAAACCGGGTTGTGCTTGGCGATTGTCCATTGGTTCTCCATTCTCAAGTCAACGCTCCTTTTGCATGAAACTTTATAATTCCATTTTCATTGTGACGGCTGTCCCTTCCACTGCCACTTCTTGAAATCCATGCCGTTTGTATAATTGGATTGCCGGATTAAAGGCGTCTACACTTAAAGATATCGCTCTAACCCCTTTGATCTTTGCTTCTTTCAGCAACATCCGGATCAGTAACGTTCCAACACCTCTCCCCCTGTGCTCTGGCTGTACAGCCATCCCCATTTCAGGTGTCTCATCATCAACATATCCGTAACCTTTATTAATGGCATTAAATTTCCGGGCAGTTATAGAACCTACAGGCTCATTCAGGTGAGTAACCGCTATAAAGCCGAAGTCCTCGGCTTTTCCCCATCCTTCCAGGTACCTCGATATACTAGGGAGAGCTATTATACTCCTATCCGGTCGCTTTTTCCCTTCAGGAACAAAAATCGATTCATATAACATATCCCACAAGAATGGGACATCCGACTCAAGGATCGGTCTGATGGAATATGGGGACATGAAGATCCCTCCTTTAGTGTGGTGTCTCATACGAACCAAGCCTATCCTGAAGCACATAACACTCCTCCAACAATCGGTCTTCAATATGAATTCGGCAGCCGGCGAATGCGGCGAGAAGCTGTTCGGCCGCCAGAAGCGTATACGGAATCGACCATACGGTTTCTTCCGGGTGCCATCGTCTTCCAGGGATAGATCTGATCCGGCCGATCCCTTCCTTGTCAAAAACAAGGAACTTCACAGCGAGCGTTGCATCATTTCGGATGAATACGGAAATTTCCAAGAGGCTCACCCCTCCATTGTAACATTATTCCAGCTAATCGGTTAAGGAAAAACGTCCGGCCGCTCTCTGGAGGACGACCCGTTGGCGTACCCAACTACACGTTTGAGCGTGGGGAAGGATGGTTCCTGTACTCCAACTGCTCTATGAATGAGATTGGGTGACATCCCCCTCCAGGTTTTGGCCCGAAAACCTCTATGTTGCGAGCAGGTTGTTATGTTCGCCTTCTCCAAATCGTCTGCGTGTGCGCGGGCTCAAAACAAAATAAGAGCCTTTGGCACCCTTTACTTCCGGCATACGGGGATGTCCGGGACGAATAGAAGCGGTTTGCACCCCTTATTTCAGCCAACAGGTGGGGTATGCGGTCTTCTCGCGCATATTAACAGCCCCAAACCGCTCCTATTCCATGTCCAAACGGGTTTTCGGACAAAATAATGCGTACAAACCGCTCATATTTGTGTTCCTACCCAAGCCATACGCCAGGGATACGGGGTCGAGCGGCCACAATGAACGGTTTGCCGCACTTGCTGGCACGATAACAAATCAAGTCGATCCATCGAAGCTAACTCCCCAATGCAGGGGCAGTTTTCTTAGTTCAGAATGCTTCGGTAAGCCGTAGCGAGCGAACTTAGCCTAATAAATGGCAACCAAAAAGGGAGGCATCCCAAGTCTAAAAAGACTTGGAATCCTCCCGATGCTTTCGGCTTTTTTCCTATAACTATCATACGCTACTCTAAGCTGCTCGTAAACAATCATCGGTCCCGCACACTGCGTTAGCGTCCAACGTCTGGCCAGACGGCCGCTCGGCGTCCGCACCCGCATTCCCATCTCGCTTATAACCGGCCGACCCCGACCGCCAGCGTATCCCTGATCACTTGGCCCAGTCTCCGTACCCCTTCACGGATCCGTACCTCGTCCATATTGGAGAAGTTGAGCCTCATCGTATTTTCGTGACCGCCGTTCGGGAAGCAGGACCCGCCCGGTACGAATGCGACCATCTGCTTCAAGCTGCGCTCCAGCAAATCCCTCGCGTTAAGATGATCCGGCAGTTGGACCCAGGCGAACAACCCTCCGGCCGGCTTCGAGAACCGGACTTCCTCCGGCATTTCGTCGCGTAACGTTTCGATCATAACGTCCCTGCGTTTTCTATAGACGTCCACGATCCCTTCGATATCCTTATCAAGATCGTATTCGTTCAAATACAGATCGAGCTCGCGCTGAACGACGGTGGAGGTTTGCAAATCCGTCGCCTGCTTTAGCAGCACATATTTGGTTATCACCTCTTGTTCTCCCGCAACCCAGCCGATCCGGTACCCCGGGCAGAACGTTTTGGAAAATGTGCCGAGATGAATCACCCGGCCTTCGCGATCGAGCGACAACACGGTGGGCACAGGGTCGCCTTCGAACCGTAGATCGCCGTAAGGATGATCCTCGACCACAGCCACCCCGAACTCGTCGGCAAGCCGCACGAGCTGTTCTCTCCGTTCCAGCGACCAGCAACGGCCGGTCGGATTTTGAAAATCGGGCACGACATAAATCAGCTTGATCTTCGGTACCGTCTGCAGCAGCTGGCGCAGATGATCCGGGTCCATCCCGAACTCGTCCGTCTGCACCTCCACAAACTTGGGGCGATACGTCGTAAACGCTTGAATCGCTCCCAAATATGTAGGACTTTCGCACAAGACGACGTCCCCTTCGTCCAGAAACAGTTTCCCTGTCAAATCCAGTCCCTGCTGCGATCCGCCTGTAATCAGAATATTTGCGGCTGTCATGGAAACGCCGAACTTGCCGTTCATCCGGCAGGCGATCTTCTCGCGCAGCGGCGTATATCCTTCGGTCGTGGAATATTGCAGAGCCTGCATCCCTTGCTCGCGGATGACACGGGCGGCGATTTTCTCGATTCGTTGGAGCGGGAACAATTCGGGAGCAGGCAGTCCGCCCGCAAACGAGATCATCTCCGGTTGTTCCGTCACTTTCAGTAGCTCGCGAATGTCGGATGCTTTGATCGAAGCCATCCGGGTTGCATATCGTAAAGACGTAGTCATAAGAAGTGCCTCCTGCCATCTATGAAAATTCAATTCCGGTATAGAGGTTGTTCAAAAAGTCCGCTTTTGATCACGAAGCCGATCATGAAGATTACTCGACATCGAATATGGAATTCACCCGGAACTTCCGGTGCTCACGTAGCTGCCACTACGCTCCGCTCCTCATTTCCTAGCTTCATCCCATCTTCTCGGTGCTGAAAACCGGACTTTTTGAACTCGCACGCATAGTGAATCAAACGATCGGTATTGTTCCTTCCTGTTCGCGCTCTCCGGTAACTTCCGGACCTTCCATCGCGTCTTCCACCGCGGCGCATAACCGCCGGATGCCTTCGCCGATCCGTTCAATATCCGCACGTGCGAAGTTTAACCGGATATAGGACCCTTTAGGTTGTTCGGCAAAAAATGGCGCGCCCGGGATATAGTCGACCCCGCGATCCGCAGCCCGCACCGCCAGCTCCTGAACGTTAACACCGCCCGGCAGCCGCAGCCACAAAAACAAACCGCCCATCGGAACATCCCACTGCATCCCCGGTACCGCATAACGCTTCAGTGCGGCGCACATCTCGTCGCGTCTTGCCTGATACAGCGTCCGGATTCGGGCGAGATGACGATCGACCGCGCCTTCGCGGAGTGCCGCCTCCAGCAGCTTTTGAGCAACCGAGTTCGTATGAAGGTCGTTCAGCTGCTTCATTCGTCCCATCACTTTCAGGATCGGCTTCGGCGCCGCGATCCATCCGATCCTTATGCCCGGCCCCAGCAGCTTGGAGAACGTGCCGATATACAACACGTGCGCATGCTCATCCATCGCTTTGATCGGCAGCGGGCTTTTCTCCCCGTAAGCAAGCTCGCCATACGGATCTTCCTCCACGATCGGCGTACGGTATCTATATGCGAGGTGCAGAAGCGATTCCCGGACGGATGCATCCATGAGCCGACCGGACGGATTCTGATACGAGGGGATGACGTAAATAAATTTCGGCCTGTAGCTTCTAAGCAGTGATTCCATCGCATCCAGTCGCAATCTTCCGTCCTCTTCGACAGGTACGCCGATCACGGTCGCTCCAGCGGCGCGAAACGTCTGAAGCGCGCTGAAGTAGGTCGGCTCCTCCGCCAGCACGCAATCGCCCGGCGAGAGCAGCGTTCGCGCGATCAGATCCAGTCCCTGCTGGGCGCCTGATAAGACGATCACTTCCTCCTTCGAGCATCGGATGCCGCGATCCCGCATTCGGTCGCATAACGCCTGGCGCAGCGACGCCCTTCCCTCGACGGGACTATGCAGCATAACCTCCCCGCCGTCCTCGGTGAACAGCCGGCCCGCCATCTGCTGCAGCTCCTCCAGCAATTCGGGTTCGGGCAAAGGAACGCCGACGCCGAACGATACTGCGTCCTGTCTCTTCGGGAGCGCCAGCAAGTCGCGAATGAGCGATGAACTTTCGGCAGCCGCCTTGGCGGTCAGCATCGGTTTCCAGTACAGCGGAGCCGGAGCCGAGGCGGAGTCCGTTACTTCACCGGCCCCTTCGTCCGTTTCCTCGGTATCCAGGACGATCGTGCCGCGCCCGACAAACGATTCAACCAGTCCGGCCGCCTTTAATTCGTGATACGCATTCAATACCGTGCTGCGATTGAGGTCCAGCCGCTCCGCAAGCTTCCGTTCAGGAGGGAGCCGATATCCCGGGGGCAGCAGCCCGGTCACGATCCGGTCGCGGATCTGCTGCTTGATCTGCAAATAAATAGGAATCGGGCTAGCCCGGTCAATGATAATATTCATGGAATACGGGCACCCCCTCGAAATATTCCGATAATGGTTCGCTCCAATTTAGTTTATCACAGTAAAATGCTTTGAAAAGAGCCAATTGGACCGTTATATCAACCATCCAATTATGCAAGGTTATCCATTCGCTAGAACAACATCCTATTCATTCAGTCCAGTTCGGACGCACACTGTTGCACGGAGCCCGCCATTTCCCAAACAACAAAAAAGAACCGCCTCGAAGACGGTTCGTCATTTCATTAATTGCATTAATGTTTAATGTTATTAAGAATCGATTACCAAACCGGCATCCTCATCCCGCTCGGCGGACAAGCCCGGTTCAGATCAATATTTTCATAAATTTATCGGCAGACGCGCCGGGTTCCATCGCAAACGAAACATGTACCGATTTCCCTGACGGATGCTCGAAATATTGCCCGTTCAGCTCAAACCCTTTCTGCCTGGCCGTCCGGTACAGCTTCGGAAACGTTTGGGCAGCCGCGATCGCCACCTCTTTGGCGGAGTAGGCGTGGAGGACGACCGGTTGTTCCTCGGCATACACTTTCATGACTACATGATAGCTCCGGGCTGACGTCTCTTCAACGTAAAGTTCATAATCCAGGTCAAACGCGTGGTATACATTCCCCATATGAAACCATCCTTTCTCTGTACGTCTACTAGGTTCGACAACCGGGACGGTTTGTCCTTCTGCCGAAAACGAAAAGAAGCTGCATCCCGGCTTGACCCGGAACCAGCTTCTTCGTTGTTTATTTAAAACGTTTGATAAAGTCTACCGCTTTGCGGATATCCACTTCCGGCTGGTCGCCGACTTCGCGCTCAATCGTCAGGTATCCGGTGTAGCCAATATCAACAAGCGCTTTGAAATAAGCGTCGAAATCGACTTTGCCTTCTCCGAGCGGAACTTCCTTAAAGATTTCCCCGGAGCGGACCATCTCGGCGATTTTGCCGTGATCCATTGGCTCGTAGCCGATTGCCCCATAGATTTCGCGAGGGTCGACTTCTTTATAGCGGACGCCGTCTTTCACGTGCGTATGAACGATATAATCTTTCAGCGTATATACTCCTTGCACCGGATCGTCGCCGGTAACCATGACCATGTTCGCCGGGTCGAAGTTGACGGATACGCCTTTGCTCGACAGCGTGTCCAGGAAGCTTTTCAGATGAGCCGACGTCTCCGGTCCGGTTTCGATCGCGAAATAACCGCTCATGCTGCTCGCATATTGGCTGAGTTCTTCGCAAGCCGCTTGCATCGTGTCGAATATTTCTCCGCTATGATCGTGAGGCACGATGCCGATATGCGTGGTGACGATGTTCGTGCCAAGATCTTGAGCCAGATCCAAGATCCGTTTCGATTTTTCCACCTTGGCCGGGTTGGCCTCTTTATCCTGAAAGCCGTGTCCGCCCAAGTCGCCGCACAGCGCGGATATTTCAAGTCCGAGCGAATCGATGTAGCTTTTCAGCTCGCGTCTGTCCGCCGGAGACAAATTCTCCGGGTCCATTTCACCTTTAACCGCGTAAATTTGGACGCCTTCCGCGCCAACCTCTTTCGCCTTTTTCAAGCCTTCGCGGACGCCAATGCCGAAGCTGTCAACGATTACGCCGATTTTGTTCGTCAGTTTCAACCGAAATCTCTCCCTTAATCGTAATTCTTTCTCTCTCATAAGGCGGCATACCGGCACGGAGCCGATATCCGGCAAAAGTCTCCTAATTGTATCATATCAAAAGGAGCTTTCCTTCATTGTACTAGATTTCGGCCTACAAACACCAGTCCCATTTACTCGGCGCATCCGCTTTCGGCAATCTTCCCGGCAGGATTAAAACGAACGGACCACTTTTTCAATCGCAGCCGCTACTTCATGCATCGCTTTCTCGTCCGACAGCAGCACGTTTTGACCCAGCCACAGCGCTTCCTTGGCGCAGAGGCGTTCGCAGACCGGGCAGTCGTATTCGCGTTTTTGTCCGGTCCACATCTCCGTCATCTCCAAAATGGAAATATTGCGGTTCAGCGGAATGTAGCCGGCGGCGAGCGGAATGCCTTCTGCGTTGACCCGCCTGATAAACTCGTTTTTGTCCGCCTGCTCGGCGAACGCCGAATCCAGCTTGAACATATAGAGATGATAGGCGTGCCGGGTAATTCGGGCATCCTGCTTGAGCAGCCGCAAACCCGGAATTTGCGAGAGCAGGCCGTTTAACAGCGAAGCATTTTTCTCGCGCGTACGCATCTGCTCCTCGAGACGGGTCATTTGGGCCAGCACCACAGCCGCTTGAAACTCGGTCATCCGGTAATTTTGCCCAAACCGGTCGTGTTGATACCAGCCTCCGTTCGGCACGCGTCCGACGTTGCAGATCGACCACGCGTTTTCCCACAGCTCCGCGCTGTTGGTTGTAAGAATTCCGCCTTCGCCGGCGTTTAAGTTTTTACTCGACTGCAGGCTGAACGTCCCGGCATCGCCGATCGCGCCGACGCCTTGCCCTTCCCACGTCGCGCCTACCGCTTGAGCGGCGTCTTCGATCAATGCAAGGCCATGCTTGGTTGCGATCTCCTTCAGCCGGGTCATATTAGCCGGAGCGCCGGCGATATGAACGGCGATAATCGCTTTCGTCTTCGGCGTAATTAACGGCTCGATCCGTTCCGGGTCGATGAGCAGCGTATCCTCCTCGATATCCGCGAACACCGGGATGATCCCATACGCAAGCGCAGCCGATGCGGTAGCAATGAACGTATACGGCGGGACGATCACTTCGTCTCCCGGCTTAAGGCCGGCCGCTTGCAGCGCTACCGTAATCGCTACGGTACCGTTTACGACGCTGACGGCGTATCGGGAGCCTTGCAGCTCGGCAAATTTGCGCTCCATCTCGGGCAGCTTCGGCGAGTAATTCGGCTTGCCCGCGCCGCCGGCTCCTCCCCATTTGCCGGACTCCAGCACTTCCTTCAGCAGCTGCAGCTCCAAATCTCCATAAATCGGCCACGAAGCGAACGGTTCCTTCCGAACCCGCTCGCCTCCATCGATAGCAAGCTTATTATTCATATCCAATCCCCTTTCCATTGCGGTGTCGATCCTCTGCAACACCAGTGTAAGAGGTTTCGGGAACGGACGTATGCCATTTCAAAGAGCCTGCTGGACATTTTTTGATTCCTCTGCACGGAAAATGAAGGCATGACGGTCCTGTCATCGCAAAGGCGCAAAAACAAATTCCTGCTCAGCTGCAGAAATTTTCCTCTGCACGGGCCGGAAACGAGCGCGTAGGCTGGAATGTTACCTTCCGGAGCGTCAATCATTTCCTGCACAACAACAAAAACCCGCCGGTTGGCGGGGAACGTTATATTGATGCGGCTATTGCTTCTTCAATTGCTCCCGCGCCATCTTGATCATCTCGCGAACCATCGCGCCGCCGATTTGTCCGCCGATCTTGCCGGCATCCTCGGTCGTTAATTGTCCGTTGTCTCCGGACGTAAGCGGAATTCCTAACGTTCGGGCTACCTCAAATTTCACATGATCCGGCTGCTCCGGGCTGACCGCATACCCTTCCTTCTTCATTACCGCTACTTTGAATGCGTCCAGGCTCTTCCCGGCCTCGGGCACGATCGGCGTCCGTCTGGATCTTCTTCGGGCCATACTGATCACCTCAGGTAGTAGGTTGTCCAGCCGACTTCCCGGTTATTCGAAAGCCGAACCTTGGGATTTGGTCGATCGTCTTATATAATAGAACATGGAAGACTATTAATCCGCCATTATTGCACGCTGTTTTTCGTGCATACATCGGCATTTCAAATGAGGGATATCCGAATGAATATTGCATTTTTTCTCGTGCCGAAGCTCGAAGTCATTTGTTTGACCGCCCAATCTACACTCCGGCAGGCGCTGGAGCGAATGGAGTATCACAGGTATACTGCGGTGCCGGTTTTGTCCGAGGAAGGCCGTTATATAGGGACGATTACAGAAGGGGACCTGCTCTGGTTTCTTAAGAACACCGAGGGTGTCACGTTCGATAACGCGCACCGCCACCTGATCTCGTCCATTCCGATGCGGATGCATAACCAGCCGGTGTATATCGGGGCTAACATGGAAGATTTGATATCGAAGGCAAAAGCGCAAAACTTCGTACCGGTGATTGACGACCGGGAGCACTTTATCGGAATTGTCCGCCGGAGCGATATTATCGAATACTGCGCGCAGCAATTGTTTACTGCCGCTGCAAGCTCGAAACGAACCGTATAACCTATAAAAACTTAGGGCTGCGCCGGCGTTCTGCCGTTCACGCGGCCCTTCGTCGTTCATAAACCCGCCTCCCCGCTTGATCTGCATAAAAAACGGTTCCAGCTCCTGCTTTCCTTCTTCCCTACGTTTCTTTCCGGATTAAACGGCACTTCCTTGCCTATTGTCTTGACAGGGACTGCCGCTTTTTGGTAAATTACTCTTTAGTAACATTACTTAAAAGTAACTTTCTTAAAAAACGATCAATACGAGCATTGAGAAGGGAGCGAATGACTACATGCCGCGAGAAAAAGGCCAAAAAGGGAAAGAAAGCCGGAGCCGGCTGCTAAATGCGGCTGCGGAGGAATTTGCGGTGAACGGATTTCATGAGACCAAGGTGAGTTCGATCGTAGCCGCCGCCGGGATGACTCAGCCGGCTTTTTACCTCTATTTCCAAAGCAAAGAGGCCGTATTCGAACAATTGGTCGGCGAGTTCCGTTCCGGCGTTCGGCAGCTCCTTACAGATATCCGGATGGAATCCGGCCTCGAAAAGCGGGAAATCCCGGAGCGGGCCGTTGCGGCTGTTGAAGCGGTTTTTCGCTACATGGGGGAAAACGCTTCGCTTACCCGGATCGGACTTATACTAGCCCCCGAAGCCGAGTCGATCAAGCGCGAGTTCATAACCTGGTTGGCGGAGAATTTACTTGTGGAGCAGCAAGCCGGTTATTTTCGTTCGGATCTGGAGATGGATTTTGTCGCGGAATGTCTGTACGGCATGATTGAACGGCTCGCTTTTACTCAATTGATACCGGGTATTCAAACTCCGCAGACGCTGGCCCGGCAAATGGCGTGTTTTATCCTGCCCGGCATGGCGGTAAAGGAGGACGTGCGATGAATATGATCGCGGCGGGAATACAGATTGTTCTGGGAATCTACGTGTTGCTCGGCGGGGTTATCAAACTGCTGCGGGTACCGTTTCAAGTCGGACATTGGCAGTTGTACCAATACCCGATATGGACGATGACAGTGGTAGGAATAGCGGAAATCCTTATAGCCGCCGGGCTAATTGGAGGTTTGGGAGACCACCGGTTGTCCGTCATGGCGGGCGCTGTGCTCGTCCTGATTATGTTCGGCGCAATTTATACGCATTTACTCAAAGCGAGACAACCCGCCGTTACGATTGTACCGGCATCCCTCTGTTTGATTCTTTCACTGATCGTAATTTCCCGCAACTGGCATTGGATGTCTTGATGGATCAAGCCGCCGCTTGCGGCATACGCTGATGAAAAATTTCAGCTTCCCTAGGTTTCTTCTAAAAGTCCAGCTCGTAATCCGTTATTATTCCTTGCTTCGCATACCCGATCAATGCTTTCGCCTCCTGTAAGACACGCTTGGTTCCTTCCTCATTCGTCCACCAGTTGTCTACCCGGGTGGTCAAATCGTTTGCAGGGCAAAAGGAATACTCGATAAAAGCAGGCATATGGGTTTTCAGCGTCAACCAGCATCTTCGCATATGATAATGCGTTGTTACGACCAAAATCCGCTTCAGTTGAACCAGTCCGATCTGTTGATCCAGCAGCTTCATCGACAACGTAACGTTTTCCGTCGTATTGTCGGCGTTTGTCTCCAAATATATATGTTCGGCCGGTACGCCGAGTTCGATCGCCCGGTCGGCCATCTGCCGGGCTTCCGGGATGTCCAGCTTGCCGCCGGTCATCAACAGCTTGCCCGTCCGTTTGGACTGATAGAGCTGAACGGCTACGGGAACGCGATAGCGGGCCGCTTTTTTGCTCCCGAACACAAGAGCGAGGTCCCCGTTCGCTCCGTCGTCCGCCATCCCTTCGAACAAGATCCGATGGATGAGCGCCCGGTTGTTTGCATTCACCTGTTCGAGCTGCACCTCGGATAGTTTCATTTGCCGGAATCGCTCCTTTCTTGATCCGTTTAATGCCGCTGTCCGCCTATATTCCGGAACAGCTGCTCCCACTCGTCCTTTAATTGTTCTTCATTCAAAAACTGCAGTCCTTCGACGCCAAAACTCCCGTCCGATTTCTTATACAGGTAGAAGCCCGTCCAATGCTCGGTCTCTTGTCCATTATGCGATATCGTGACGAATGCATTTGTCAAAACGGCCGTGTCATCGACACTCGACTTCAAATCCCGGTACGATACGATAAAGGTGCCGTTTTCTTTCCACCTTTTGATTTTAGCCGCCCATGCCGATCGTTCCGTTGCATATTCACTGCCAGATGTCGGTTGTACCGCTTTTCGGTCATAGACGGCGTCGAAAGCTTTTTCGTATTGGCCTGCAACCATCTGCTTCATAAACGACTTGGAGCTGCTAGTTCTCTGAAACGTTTCGATCGGCTTCGTATGGAACCATATAACGGCCAGCAAATAAACGATCAATAAGAAAAGCAGCCCCCATAGTACTCGGTCGATGATTTTCCGGACTTTCGGATCCAAACGTCTCAGCTCCTATCGTCACCCTTTGCAGGTATATAGCCCCGCTTGTCTTATTCTCAGCCTGTATAACATTTGGCGTAAAATCGATCGATGGCTTCGACAAATGCAGCCGGCTCCTCAATGTGAGGGCTGTGGTTGCTCTCTTCAAACAGTTGCAGCTCTGCCTCGGGAACGAGCGCGCTTATCTCCTGCGAGCATTCGAGCGGACATTGGGCGTCATATTTGCCGCAGAGTACGAATGTTGGCGTCCGAATCCGCCCGAGTTGGCCGGTCAGATCGTAATCGGGCAGCTGCTTGTTATAATAGTTCAGCCTTGCTTGCACCGTTCTCCCGCTGCTTGGTTTTGCAAAATAGGCATCCCACCGCTCCGGATGGCGCAGCGACATTTCGGTCCACTCTTTTGCCGCAGCGCGAATCTCTTCCGGTGAGGAGGAAGTTCGAAGGATCCGAAACAGCTCCAACAGCCTCGGATTGCGGGGATTGTCTTTACAGTATATACTGTCCTTCATCCGCATGTAACGGTGAGAAGCCGCCGCTCCCGCTACAATCAACGAATTCAACGACCCGCCTTCTTGGATGCCGTATACGAGCCCCAGCATACCTCCGGTGGAATGACCGGCAAACGACCAGGTGCCTAACCGAAGCTGCTTGCGGATTGCCTCCAGGTCGCGGACCGACTCGGTCATGCTGTATTCCGACTCGTCGTTCACATCGTCGGAACGGCCGGCGCCCTTTAAATTCACTAAATAAACCCGGTAGCGCCCTGCAAAAAGATCCGCGAAAAAGTTTCCTTTGTTTGTAAATGCCGAATAGAAATGAGTGACACACAAAGGTTTCCCCTGCCCGGCGGAAAATAATTCAAACGTTCCCCGCTCCGTTTGCACCATCATCGGTTCCCACTTCAACATTCTGGCTTCAGCTCCTCCCGACTTGGCCTGCAAAGGGGGCTTATTGCAGCTTTAGCAACCTTCAGGAAGTAGTCTTTCGTCTCCACATGGGACAACCGGTTCTCCACATCCGATAAGTTTATCATCGCTATATCGTCTATTTCGCCATCGATGGACATCCAATCGTAACCATTCCCGAAATATTCTACAAGAAACATCTTTGTTTCTTGGCGCACGTAACCTATTTTAGCGCGAATTTCTTCCCCGAACGTAATCGTTAGAGGCTCAGGAAGCCGCTGAATAATCCTAAAGCAGTCCAATCCGGTTTCCTCACGCAGCTCCCTTATTATCGCCTGCTCCGGATTCGAATCGGTATCCTCGATTCCACCTTTGGGAAAATCCCATACCCCATCCATTTTCCCGTAGCTGCTTGCTACTTTATGGACGAGCATCACTTGATTCCCTTGAAAAACAATCGCGCCGACCGCTCTACGGACTGCCCTGTAATGAGACGTATCCCCTACCAGTTCGATAGTTGCATCACCTCGATCCGAATCCAGGATTACCTTGTTAAGGGCAGTCGGGTGGAGCATGGGAGGCTGCCACAGCTTCTCCAGCGGATTGTCTCGAAAGTAGGCCATAATCAGCTTTAATGTGACGGCATGCGTCACGATCAATAGAGTCCCACCCCGATGGGCAGCTATAAGTTCTGTCAGCGCTGGAATAACCCTTTCAGACAATTGAATAAACGATTCTCCGCCGTTTACAGGCACATAAGTATGCGGCTTGTTCCAAAACGCAAAATGCCGGTCGGAATCCGTATGCTCCACATCGACGCGTTTCCGTCCTTCCCAAGTTCCTAAATGGATTTCTCTCATCGAATCCATCGGGATAAGGGGAATATCGCGGGTACCTTTTATTAGGTCCGACGTATCCAAAGCTCTTTTGCTCGAGCTGCTATAAATCGCATCGAACCGTACATCTTTCAGCTTCGCTCCCAGCCATCTGGCCTGCTGCTTTCCTAACGGTGTAAGCTCAGAATCCCGATGTCCCTGCAGCCTTCCTTCAACATTCCATTCCGTTTCTCCATGGCGGGTTAAATAGACGGTTGTTTTCATCGTATCTGTTGCAGAGCCTCCTAATAACACTCTCTTGGTAACATTATACATCAGAAAAAGGAACCCTCTACCCTTAAACGACTGAATCGGAACAATCGTTTCCATTATTTCACGATACATCAGCACTACCCTCAAAGCCCTCAAGCACGACCGCTCAAACAAAAAGGCTGCCCGGCATCAAAATCGATGCAGACAGCCCTTGTATGGCAACATAAAGTAATATTACGGATCCCCCGGCGACTCCCGGATTAGAACTTAAAATCGTCGTCCGTCAGCGGCTCGACGTGAATGGTGCGCACATAACCGTTGCCCTTCTTGGAGAAGAAATCATGCTGCTTCGTACGCGTACTGATCCCGTTAAAGACGATCGGATTCACTTCCTCCTCGGGGAAGGCCGGCTCCTGTCCCAAGTTCATCAGCGCTTTGTTCGCGTTGTACCGGACAAACTTCTTCACTTCCTCAGTTAGTCCGACCGCATCGTACAGCTGCTCCGTATACAGCTCCTCGTTGCGGTGCAAGTAGTGAAGCAGCCCTTGGAACGTCTCCAGCGCGTCCTTCTGTTCGTCTTCATCCAGCTCTGCGAACACCTCTTGAGCCAGTACGCCTACGTACAACCCGTGAATGCTCTCGTCGCGCAAAATCAGGTCGATCACTTCGCCGCTGCTCGTCATTTTGCCTTGTCCGGCCAAATACAACGGGTAGAAAAATCCGCTGTAGAACAAGTAGCTCTCGAGCAGCACCGAAGCCGCCATCGCCAAGTACAAATCTTTGCGCGTCTCGATCGAGCGGTAATATTGCGAGATCGTCTCCGCTTTCGTTTGCAGGAAGCGATTGTTCTCCACCCAGCGGAACACCCCGTCGATCTCTTCGGTCGTCGCCAGCGTCGTGAAGATGCTGCTGTATGACTTGGCGTGGATCTGCTCCATCATGCCCATAAATCCGAGCACCGCTTTGCGCTGCAGGCCGTCCACATGCTCCATAATCTTCGGCATGCCGACTCCGCCCTGCACCGTATCGAGCAGCGTCAGTCCGCCAAGCACCTTCATATACAGCTCGCGTTCGTCTTCATTCAGCGTAATCCACGACATTTTGTCGTCGGAAAGCGGAATTTCCTCGTCCGTCCAAAACTGCATAATGTTCTGATTCCAAAAGGTATTGGTAAAATCGTCGTCCGGACGGTTCCAGTTGACGGCTTTATGCGTCTTTGCCTCTTTCATGAGTCCATGATCTCCTTCCGTCCATCCACACCGTTCCTTACACGGAGCAACTGACGCATTCTTCGACGGACAAACGGTTCGTCCGGGTGTAGTACAGCGACTTCAGCCCTTTTTTGGCGGCATATATATAGTAACGGGCAAGCTGTCTCGTCGTCACGTCGCTGTTTACATGCAGAACCGTGGAGATGCCCTGGTCGACATGAGTCTGAATTTCGGCGATCAGATCGATGACCTTAAACTGGTCCATGTTGTAAGCCGATTTGTAGTAGAAGAAATTGTCCCGGTTCAAATACGGCATCGGATAATACGTAGTCGAGTTGGCATACGTGCGCGTCTCGATCGGCTCGACGATCGGCATAACGCTCGATGTCGCGTTTTGGATATACGAGATGCTTTGCGTCGGCGCAATCGCCAGACGGTAGGCGTGGTACAAACCGTTCTTCCTTACGTCTTCCTTCAGCTTGTGCCAATCTTGAGGCGACGGAAGGGCGATCCCTTCGAACAGCTGCTTGATCTTATCCGATACGGGACGGAAGTCGTTCTCCACATAACGGTCGAAGTAAGTGCCTTTCGCATATTCGGACCGTTCAAAGCCCTCGAACACGATTCCTTTCTCGCGGGCGATATCCATGCTTTTCTCGATGGAATAAAAGTTCATCGCCATGAAGAACGTCCGGGCAAATTCAATCGCCTCGACGCTGTCGTACGCAATGCTGTTCTTGGCCAGGAAACCGTGCAGATTCATCGCTCCGAGCCCGACCGAATGCAGCTCGCGGTTCGCCTTCGCGACGCCAGGCGCATTCGAAATAAAAGTCATATCGCTAACCGCGGTGAGTGCGATCATCCCTTCATGCACCGACTCGCGGATCTTTTTCCGTTCCATCACATTGGCGATATTGAGAGACGCCAGGTTGCAGCTGATGTCGCGGCGGATGATATCGGCTTGACCGTAGTCGCCGATCTCCGACGTTTCCTGCAATTGGAATATTTCCGTGCACAGGTTCGACATTTTGATCGATCCGATATCTTTAAGCGCGTGAGCGCGGTTGGCGTTGCTGCGGTTCATCATGTAGGGATATCCCGATTCGAGCTGGATCGTGGCTATTTTGACGAGCATGTCTCTGGCTCCCATAACCGCTTTTTTACGAATGCGGCCGTCGGCCATCAGCACGTCGTACATATCGTCCATATCCATATCGTCCAAATGGGTGCCGTAAGCCCGGTATACCGAGTATGGCGCGAATACGTGAAGCGGCTCATTTTGCTCGGCCAGCTTATAAAATTTATTCGGCACGATCAAGCCGATCGATAACGTCTTCAGGCGGGATTTCTCGTCCGCGTTAATTTTTTTGCTGTCCAGAAATTCGATGACGTCCCAGCCGAAAATGTTGTAGTACCCGCTCCGGAGCCTTTGCGCTGCCCCATCTGGTCGGCATAGGAGAACGCGTCCTCCATCAGCTTGAGCACCGGCATGATGCCTTTGGCGGCGCCTTCGACGCCCTTGATCGGCTCGCCGCGGCCGCGCAGCTTCGACAAGTTGACGGCTACGCCGCCGCCGATCTTGGACAGCTGCATGCACGTACCAATGCCGTAATTGATCGAATTCAGCGAATCGTCGAGCTCGAGCAGGAAGCACGATACCATCTCGCCGCGCCTGCTCTTGCCTGCGTTCAGGAAGGTAGGCGTAGCCGGCTGCAGCCTGCGCTCCATCATCGATTCGGTCAGTGAGCGGGCCGCATCCATATCGCCGCGCGCCAGATGGAGCGCAACGATCGCCACGCGGTCCGGGAAATGCTCCATATATAGGGAACGGTCGTCGCTTTTCAAAGCGTAATCCGTGTAAAACTTCGATGCCGCCATGTAGGACGGGAATTCGAACCGGTATTGATGCGCGATGTTATAGATCTCTTCAACCTGCTCCATCGTGTATGTATCCAGTACATTTTCGTAAAAGTCGTTGTCGATCATATGACGGATCTTCTCAGCCGTCGAAGCAAAACGAACGCTTTTGCGGCCGACTTCCTCCATAAACGCCTCGACCGCTTCCCGGTCTTTATCCAGGCTGAAAAAGCCGTCCTGATCGCGCTGCATCAGCATGTTGTTCAACTCAATATGCCGCAACTGCGTTCACCTCCCTTACGAACTTCTCTACATCTTGCGACGTTCCGGCCAGTTCGAACTTGGCCAGCACCGGCACCCCGTACAAGTCGGAGATCCGGTCCGCGCTCCGCGCGAAGCCTTCTCCCCAATTGCGGTTGCCGCTCGCGCATACGCCGATCATCCTGGCCGAGTTCCGTTTCAGGAAGCTCAGCGTTTTCTCCGGAGCCTGCCCGAATCCGGTTGTATAGGTAACGAGTACGAACGGCTCGTCGACAGTCATTTCTTCGTCAATCTTGACTGCCGGCAAGTTCAGCTTGTTGACGAACCGTTTCACATTTCCCGTTCTGGAGTCGTAAGCGATCAACATCTGGATTCTCCTCTCTATGTACCCTAGACCCGTGAGCGTCTCTTCGGATGGGAAGATCCGCTTGCCGAAGGCAGCGGCTCCCGCACCGATTCCGTTAAAAAAGACGCATCTGCGGCAGCCAAGTGCCGGATGCGCCTTTTGCGCGCATGCTAAAGAACGCCTGCAAGCACAAGGACGATGCGGACACTTTCCTATCCACCGTAGGTAACGTGTCTAAGATATCGGGCAGGTCTCCTGACTCGGGGATCATCACTTCGAGTCCGCCTTCCCGGCACTAGATGTGCCAGTGGCCAAGGACTGAAGCTACTCCCTTACAGTGGCGGGACCGTGCCGGCTTCTCACCGGACTTCCCTATTAAGCTATCGCGCCCAGTTGGGCGATCAGCACCCGAACGAACAATATGTAGTTCATGGAATTTAATTTATATCAAGATATTGTGTTTGTCAATCGGTTCAGCCGCCTATTTAAGTATGAAAATATGAAAACGGAGAGAGGAAAAACGCCAATCTCGCATGGGGATTGAGATTCCCGACTTCAAAAAATTTTCGTCACATCTCCTCGTTTGCCCTGCCTCGCACTTTTGCAAAAAACTAGTGAAAATGGATCTTCTCAGGACAAATTAATCAAGAATGGGAAAGGCAGGAGCCGCTTCCGCGACATCTGCGGAAAAGCTCCTGCCTGTAATAATTAACGCCATTAAATAACATAATCCAGGACGTATTCCTCAGCGGCGCGATACGTTTTCGTCCCCGACAGCGGCGGAGCATACACATGTAAGGATACGGTTCGTCCGGACGCCGGATTGGCCATCTGATGGATTTGACCGAACGGAGCATCCATCAGTTGACCTTCGCGCAGAATCGCCTCGGAGGACGCGTAGACTGCCTCTCCCCGCCCCTCTTTTCGGTAGATCGTATTCCGCAGCGTACCTTCGATCACCAACGCGCAGCCGGCGGAACAGCCGTGATCGTGTATGCGCGTTTCGGTGCGGGTCGGAATATGGATCACGATCACTTCCGCCTCTTCCGTCCGGCCTATGACATGACGGCCGTAGGGGAGCTGGGCCGGTTCCGTCACATAGGGGGCGAGCTCCTCCTTCGTACACGCCAGGGACGACAGCATTTCCCGCAAGTCGCGGACAGTCGGCTGCCGCAGAACGGCCAGCGCCTTTTCCACTCGCTGCAAAACCTTCATGGGGATAACGACCTCCTGTATGTCGATCACAATCGTATACCCCATCTATATGCGGCGCACCCGCTTCGGGCAAGTTGTCATAAGCGTCTTCTCCTCTAAAAAAGCTGTTCCACGCAAAAAAATCCGCAAATCGTGCGGATTTCTGCTTGAACTGTATTCAAGACGCCTTTCGCGATCACAACGCGCGAATCATACCGCCGTCGACAAGCACGGCTTGACCGGTCACATACGTATTGGCGAACGATCCCAAAAATACGATCGCTTTCGCAAATTCTTCCGGCGTTCCGTAACGGCCCAGCGGAATTTGGCCCATCAGCAACGCGCGAACCTGTTCCTCGGACGTCCCTTTTTTCTGTGCGGCCAGACGGTCCAGCTCCACGATCCGGTCCGTCTCGATCCGTCCGGGGCCTACCGTATTGACGAGAATCGAATCCGGACCGAGCTCGGCCGACAAACTTTTCGTCAAGGCGTACACGCCTGCGCGAAAGACGTTGGACAAGATCAGATCCGGGATCGGCTGCTTGACGGACACCGAAGTCAGGTTGACGATCCGTCCGCTCCCTTGCCGTCTCATATGCGGCAGCGCTTCGCGGATCAGCCTGACGACGCTCATCAGGTTTTGCTGGAATGCCGCTTCCCACGCTTCGTCCGCGAACTGGTCGAAGCCGCCTCCCGGAGGCCCGCCTGCGTTCGTCACGAGCACATCCAGCCGCCCCGTCCAATCGATAGCAGCCTGAACCGTCTTCGCTATATCTTCCTTCCGGTTAACGTCGGCAGTTACCGTCAGCACTACACGGCCAGTCTCCCGTTCAATCTCTTCCTTGGCTTGCCGCAAATGGTCGGAGCTGCGGCTCGAGATGACGACGTTCGCCCCTTCCCGGGCGAATTCAAGCGCGCTCGCTTTGCCAAGTCCTTTGCTGCCCGCCGTAACGAGCGCCGTTTTTCCATCCAGCAGCATATTCATCTTGATCTGGTCGCTTCCTTTCCGATGTCTGTTTTTGGAGGTTACAGGATCATGTCCTTTTCTCTTTGCGTCAATTTGCGGGCCGGGATGTCCAGCACGAGCCGGCCGCCCGACAAGCCCCACAGCCGGGTGGCGTTTCTCTCCGCCATCTCCAGATTCTGCATGGCGCAGATAACGATCAAGTCCTGATCCTTGCACAGCGCGCGCAGATCCTGCAGCACTTTACCCGCCGATTCCGGGTCCAGCCCCTTGGTCGGCTCGTCAGCCAGGATGACTTTCGCGCCTTGCGCCAGCGCCCGTGCGATTGCCACACGCTGCTGTTCGCCCCCGCTAAGCTTCTCGGCGGGAAGCATCTTCGCTTTATCGATCAGTCCGACCCGCTCCAGGTAGTCCATCGCCCGGATATGCTCCTCGGTAGACACCGTACCGGTTAGTTTGCGCCATAACGGCAGTTGGAAAAACCGCCCGCTGAATACGTTTTTGAGCGCGTTCTTTTTGAGATTGAGGGCAGGACGCTCCTCGAGGTACGCCCAGTCCTTGCGCAGCTTGAGCTTGTCCATCACATTTTTGTCGGACAGCTCCGTTCCATCCAAGATCAACTGCCCTTCCGTCCATCTTTGCTGGAGGGCGATACAGCTGAGCAGCGTCGATTTGCCGCTTCCGCTCGCTCCGATCAAGCCGACGAATTCGCCTTTGTCGACCTGAAAGCTCACTTTGGACAAAATCGCCTGGCCTTCGGGTAAAGTTCGGGTTAGATTGCGTACAATGATCATTGAAATATCAGGACTCCTTTGCCTCGGCGGCTGCCGTTCCAGTAGCGGTTGCTCAGGCATTTACGCTTCATTATATCACAGGCGCCCAGCGGTTGCGGAACCGTTTTCCCGCCCCGGTACATGGAAGCGAAAAGGCCTTTCGTCAAAGGGATGACAAAAGACCTTCCATCCACAGCAATCATCAAGCTAACTTACAGCGAAATGCTTTCCTTGCTCTTCAGCGGATAACATTCGATCCCGTGCTCTTTGAGCATCACGGCGAACCGTCCCGCATCCTGCTCGATCACCGGAAACGTATTGTAATGCAGCGGAATAACCCGCTTCGTATTCAGCCAGCGCGCCGCATATACGGCATCGTCCGGTCCCATCGTATAATTGTCCCCGATCGGCAGCGCCGCAAGCGAGATCCGGTTCATTTCCCCGATCAGCTTCATGTCCCCGAACAGCGAAGTATCCCCGGCATGGTACAAGGTTTTGTCACCCATCGTCAGAAGAATGCCCGCCGGCTGGCCGGCGTACAAATAGTCGTCGCCTTCGCGAAGCGAGGAACCGTGAAACGCCTGCGTATACTTGACCCTGAAGCCGTCGAACGTATACGACCCGCCGATGTTCATCGCATGGGCCTTCGCCCCGAGCCGCGTACAGTGCATCGCCAGCTCAAAAACGGCTACAATCGGACAGTCGTTGCGCTTAGCGATCTCGATACTGTCTCCGAAATGGTCGTCGTGCGCATGGGTGAGCAGTACGGCATCCACCTCGATCTCCCTGGGCGAGACTCCGGAAGACGGATTACCCGACAAAAACGGATCGATAATAACCTTTTTCCCGCCGTTCTCCACGTACAGGCAGGAATGTCCCAAGTATGTAATGTTCACGCGAATTCACCATCCTTCGTCCAATTGTTGGCTTCCACCCCATTGTACATAAAATCGCCCGGAGAAGCCAACGATACGGGTGGAGGTGCATATTCCGATGTCTACATCCAAACGGCGCAAAGAAAATGCATGGAAAATGCGCAAGCAGAACCAGCAGCCTCACGGCAAAATTACGTCGCTAAAGGAATTGGCTGATCAGACTTCTCCTTCTTCTATCGATCAGTAAGCATCGCCGCCAACAAAACCCCGTACTTGCGAGCGGACTTGCGTCGCTCGTCAAATACGGGGTTGATCTCGTTTGCCGGTCTGTTCCGGTTCCTAGGACTCCTGCTTGCCGATTCCGTTCGCGGATGGCGGGAAAGCTTTCGCCTTATCGGCATGAAGCGTGCGGGCTTCTTCCTTCATACTCGACATATTTTGCTGTTCCTTATAAGCTTTGCGGCGATGATAGGGCACGATGCGGGTCACCTCCGTCAGATGATAGTCGGCTCATACATGTACCGGAAACTGCCGGTCTTTCCTGCTGCTTCCTGTTAGTTGTCCTTGCTCTTCTGCTTGCCGGGCAGCCGCTGATCGGCCTTGCCTTTGCCCTGAGTCCGCCGGTTGCGTTCGTCCTTACGCTGCGTATCGTGAAGCTTGTCTAAGTACGATTGCGTATCGTCCACATTCGATTCCTCCTCGGCGTTACGGATGAATTCTATCCCTACAGGAATAAGAACACGTCCTTAGTGTATCCAGAACGAAAGTAAAACCGACACGTTCAAGTTGCCATTTCGAGCAAGCGGGCCTCAGCCGAAGAAATGCCGAAAAAGCTCCCTTCCCCGAGCTCGGGGGCGGAAGCTTTACGGTATACGAAGATATTATGCGCGCTGGCGGAAGAAGTTCCAGCCGCCGATCGTCGCCGGATTGCCTTCGTCGCTCGCAAGCAAAGCTTCATATTGAAGGGCAACCTTGCGGAACGCTTCGACATAACCGTCGATTTCTTCCGGACGGAAATGTTTGAACCACGGCAGCGAGTAGACGCGGGTCGCGATCGTCTCCGATACCGGCAAGCTGCCTTTCGGCTGACGCAGGTCGCGGCTTGCGTTCGCAATAATCGTCGGCTTGCCGTGACCGTATACGTCCGCCGTATGCTGCAGCGGATGCAAATGCAGCGGCAGGTTGCAGCCCGGTCCGATCGGCACGCCTTCGGCGCTAACCGCCTGACAGAATCGCGTTACCGACAGTCCGCCGAGCTCCTCGGGCACATAATGTCCGTGCGTCGCGTACCAGCCGCCCATCGTGCTGTTCGAACCTTTCTCAGGACGATGCGCTCTAAGCCCCGGAACGCCTTCCAACTGGTCCCAGAAATAGTTCATCGCCTTGTCGATCTCGCCGATCCGCTCGTCATAATACTTCAATTGAACGCGGCCGACAGCGGAGCTGACCTGGTGCATCCGGAACTTGTAGCCGCCGAGCGGCAGACCGATATTCGGCTGCAAGTACGGAGTTTGAATCTCCGCGTTGTTCCGCTCGTAATGGCCGAACGCGATCGCACGCTCGTAAATTTCCAGATCGTTCGTAACGAAAATGCCGCCTTCGCCGATCGCAAACGATTTGCCCGCCATGAGGGACATCGCCCCGACGTCGCCGATCGTTCCGACCCGGCGTCCTTTGTAGTAGCCGCCTTGGGCATGGGATACGTCCTCGATGACTTTCAGGTTGTGCTTTTTGGCAACCGCCATAATCGCATCCATATCGGCCGGATAGCCGAGGTAATGAACGACAACGATCGCTTTCGTCCGTTCGGTAATCCGGTGCTCGATATCGTTCGGGTCCAGACACAGCGTAACCGGATCGATCTCCGCGAACACGACGGATGCGCCCAGCGAATAAGCCGGGAGCGCGGACGCCCAATACGTGACGCTCGGACAGATGACCTCGTCGCCTACGCCGATGCCGCAGCCGTAAAAAGCGCCAAGCAAGGAGCTCGTACCGTTGTTGAACCCGAGAGCGTATTTCGTCCCGAGCCAGTCGGCGAACTCGCGCTCGAACTTTTTCGTAATATCGGTACCGGACATCGAGCCGTCGCGCAGCACCTGTACGGCAGCCGCCTCGTCCTCCTCGGTAATGATCGGCCATTTAAACATACTTTGTGTCGGCTGCGGCACCGCTTTCGGACCGCCCAGAATCGCAAGCTTGTTCAATTCGCTCATCGTTCAACACTCCTCGGTTTTTAGTTACGCTGCATTAGCGTGTTCCAATCTCTTCAGCTCTCTTACCGCAAAGCTTTCCCGCCAAGCAGGCTGATCAAGCTGGCCGGATGTTCGTCGCGCAGCGTGTAGGCCGCCTTCGTACCATCGCTGCGAAACCGGATCTCCCGCCGGTACGGAGGCTCCACTCGCAGCATGGCAAACTGCCCGGGATCTTCCAGAAACCGGCGTACCGACCGTTCCGCTCCGGCACGAATCCGGTCACGGGCGATTTCGGGATGGACGTGTATCGCCCCGTTGTTGCGTTCTTTGTACCCCTCGGTATTAAATTCGTCGCCGCTGCCCGGCATGAGCCCCCGCTTGACCGATACCGTCTCGATCCCGCCGACGAGTGCAGCCGCCTCCGCCGCAAACGCTTCGTCGCCCGCCCCGAAGATCGAACGGATGCCGAGCGAAGCTCCGCACATCGCAAGCTGGCCGAACTCTCCGACCGACACGTCGTTGATCAGGTAGTCGATGACGTTGAACCAGCCGGTATGGGCCATCTGTGCGAAGTTCGTACCCGCTTTGGCATGCTGCCCGACCCAAGCGATCGCGTCAAAGGAAGAATCCAGCATCGAGAAGTAGTTGCCGTGGTACGGCCCCCGCATATACTCGGCTCTCGGGTCGAGCAGCAGATGATTGATCCCGCCGTAGCCGTGTCCGTCCACGACGAGAAATTCGGTCGCTCCGCCCGCGGCGAACCCTTCGATGGCGGCGTTCGTCTCCAGCGTGAGCAGCTTCTTGCCGTCCTCGTAATACGTTCCCCCGGGGACGACCCAGTGGTCATGATTCACAATTCCCGCTACGCCTTCCATGTCGGTCATGATGATCATCTTCATACCGGTTCACCCCATCCGCAGAGCCGCCATTCGGCACGCTTGCTTCGACCGAATGTTGTCTCAGGCAATCGCTTTCCTTTTTTCAAAGTAAATATATAATAGAACTTGAAAGGACGTATGACAGAATCGTCACCGTCACGTGACACTTTTTAACCTATGGAGGCGCCATCATGAGAAAGACGATCCTTCCCGAATATCAGGACCATATCGGCGGGCTTGCGATGACTCCGGACGGCCAGCAGCGGTTTTTTATCAACGTCGGTTCCGTCGCCCATTCGCACCTGCACCATCACGATTTCGCGGAATTGTCTTTTTTCGTGGAGGGCTCGGGCGCCGAGTCGATCAATGGCGTTGAGCACCGGATTCGTCCGGGCACCGCTTCGTTTCTGCTTCCCAACCATATGCACAAGCTGGACAGCGACCCGGACCGGACTTTTACGAAATACCGATGCATGTTCGATATGCCGATCTTGTTCGGCGTCCATGAGGACCCCGAATTTTCCAGACTCGTATACGGAATCGGAATCTCCTCGCCGTCGTTCGTCGATTTTGACGGCTCTTCGGCCGAACGGATGCGCACTACGATGGAGCAGCTCCTGGAGGAATACGGCAAGCCGGACTATCCCGGACGGCGTCACATGATCCGGCTGAAGCTGAGCGAAGCTTTGCTCTTATTCGTCCGGGAAAGCTCGGGCCAGCGGATTGCCGGTTCCGGAAGCGAGACGGAGAAAGTAAAGCTGTCTCCGATCCTGCAATACGTTCATATGCATTACACGGAGAGGTTGACGCTCGAAGAGCTGGCCTCGACTTTCCGCCAGAGCGCGCCTCACCTCAGCCGTTCGTTCAAGGAGCATACGGGCAAAGGGTTTCTCGAATATGTCCGCCAGCTTCGTATCGAAAGCGCCGTTACAATGCTGCTCCATACGAATATGAGCATTACCGATATTGCCGCTTCGGTCGGCTTCGACTCGTTTCGCACGTTCGCCCGTGTCTTCCGCGATATTAAGGGACAGACGGCGAGCGAATACCGGGAGGCTGTGAGAGCGGGACACCACCGGATGTAAGGAACTGTACGCCGGTTCATGCAGCGCAAATAACCGGAGCAAGCTCCCGCGTATTATTGGCGACGTGCAATCGATTCGGAAATTTCTCAAAAATAATCGGAAAAGTACGGACGTTCCCGGCTAATCAGCTTTTCCAGCAAATGAACGCTGGCCTGATCCGATTGGAACCGCCCGATTTTCGATAAATAGGTAGGCCGCTTGTACCCCATTAGCATCGTCGTCAGCGTCGGGATGTCGAACGAGGCAGACGGGTTCGTCCCTCCTTCGTCCAGCCGTCCTTTACCGGAACAATCGACCGTCAGCGTAAACGTTCCCTGGTTCCATTCCAGCATCGGGTCGTGCAGCTTGAACACAAGCGTGCTGTCCCTCTCCTGAAACTGAAACGGGTACTGCTCGACGAACATCCGGATGTCGACGATCCGCGCCATATAATAAGGGGCGATCGTCTCCTTGATATCCCCGTCGTCCAGCAAAAAGGCGAGCGGCTCATCCTTGAAAATGCTTCCCTTCACACGAGTAATCATTGAGAAATGAGCGCTTATAAAGTTCCACAGCCCCGTCCTCGCCTCTTCGTTCAGGAAGATCATTTCCTTTATATAAAACACTTCCTCCGCCACCCAATACAACAAATAACCGGTCGGCTGGTCGTTGCCGTCGAAGTAGATCGCCGCGGTCATATCGTCCAGATCCCAGCGCAAATACTCTTCCCAGGCCAGCTCGTTGCGCAGCATCGCCCCGTGGGTCTGCAGCGCAAAATGATCGTAGATGGTCTTGATGTCCGGATGTTCGATCGGCGTCCGCTCCACATTGCCCGGCACGCTCCTAAGCTTCGGCAGTTGGGTGTCTTGAACCTCGAAGGTCAGCTTGTCCGAGATGATCTCCCAGCCCTTGCGCCGGTAATAAGGGATCGAATACGGGTACAAATAGGAGATCGACTGCTTCCTGTCGCGCATATGGCTCAGCGCATGGAGCATCAGTTTGTTCATCAGCCCCCGGTTGGCGTATTCGGGATACGTCCCGACCCCGGTCAATCCGCCCATCTCGTATATATGGCCGAACACGTTCACCTGAAACGGGTATACCGCCAGCTGCGAGATCAGCTTGTCCCCGTCGAACCAGCCTAGCACGTCCGCATGCCGGAGAATCGGCAGCTTCGACTGCGCAATCTCCCGGTTTTCCCATCCAAATGTCTGCAAATCGCGGTCGGTCACCTGGAACACGTAACGGAGCAAGTCGTTAAACTGCTCGCCGTGTCTCGGTTCCACTTGTCGTAATCTCAGTCTATCCTGCATATGCCGGCGACTCATCATGGACCTCCTCCATCGGGTAAAACCGTTTCCATTAGTTTGATCAGATAACGGGTTCTCATACCCGGTTGGCGGTAGTCCGGCTTTCCTGAAACGGCAAAAAGGACGGGAAAAAGTCCCCGTCCTTCAAATCGCTTATGCAGACTGCTGCAGTGCGTTAAAACCGCCTACAACCTAGTACAGCTTATTCAAAACGGCCTTGGCCGTCCGCTCCAGCGACTCATACGTCCGCTCCTTATGACCGATCGCAAGCGCCGTGCAGAGCACGTCCAGCGCATGGATCTGCGACAGCTTCGAGGAGAACGAGCCGCCCTGGAGCGGGCTTTCTTTGGATGCGGTCAGCAGCACCACGTCCGCAAAATGGGTGATCGGCGAACGGGCGTGGCTCGTCAGGCAAATGATATTTGCGCCGCGCCCCTTTGCGATTTCCATCGCATCGACCAAATCTTTGGTGCTGCCGGAGGTGGAGATGCCGATCACGACATCGCCGGGCTTCGTCAACGCTGCGTTCATCGCGATAATATGCGCATCGTTCTCGGCCGCGCATTCGTATCCGATCCGCATGAACCTGTGCTTTGCGTCGATCGCGGTGATCCCGGAGGAACCCACGCCGAAGAAATACAGCTTCCTTGCCTCGCGCAGAATCGCGATCGCCTGCCGCAAGCTGTCCTCGTCCAGCAGCGTCGTCGTATTATGAATATTTTGCACGTTAATCGCGCTAATCTTCTTGACGATGATGCTCATCTCGTCGTCGTCTTCAATATCTCCGTGGATATTCTGGGAAGGCGTCGACAAGTTTTGGGCGACGGACAGCTTAAACTCCTGATAGCCGCGAAACCCGAGCTTCCGGCAAAACCGGATTACCGAGGTTTCCCCCACGTTCGCCTTCTCCGACAGATCGGTTATCGTGAAAAAGACGGCCGCTTCCGGCTCCTTCATGACGACGTCGGCCACTTTTTGCTCCGACTTCGTCAGGGAGGAATACACGCTTGAAATTTTTAACAACGTATTGTTCAAATCGGGTATTTTGGTATGTTTCATAGATTCAGGCAAGGCTGCCCGCGCGGCTTATACTTCGTTCCAGATACGGAACGTGTTGTCCATCGCTGCCTTGGCCCCCCACTTGCACTCCTCTTTGCCTTCGAATTCGATCGAGATGTATCCGTCGTAGCCGGACTCCTTCACGAGACGGACCACTTCATAGATGTCGATATCGCCTTGGCCGACGACGGCGCCGCGCATGTAGTTGCCGCTTGTGGAGCGGAACCAGCCTTCACCCGGATTGCGATACGACGGACGGACATAAAAGTCTTTGAAATGAACCATCGAAGCGTAAGGCAGGCTTTTCTTGACCGCCGCAACCGGATCTTCGTCGACGCACAGGAAGTTGCCGATATCGATCGTATGACGGAAGTTCGGACGGTTGACCGCTTCGATAATCCGGTGAACGCGTTCCGTCGCTTGTACGAAAAACCCGTGGTTTTCGATGCTGGTAACGATGCCGAATTGGTTCGCATAGTCTGCGATTTCGATGGATGCTTTCACGATCGTGTCGAAATCGGCTTCGAACTTCGCCGTGCCCGTCTCCGGAATCGGACGCGACGCTACGTCATGACGCATCCGCTTGACGCCGAGCCGTGCCGCGATATCGACATGCTTCTTCACGCGCTCGATCTCCGCACGGTAGCCGGCTTCGTCCAAATCAACGAATTTGGCGCCGATCGCGTAGTTGGAAATGTCGATGCCGACTTCCGCCGCCTTGTTCACGATCGCGTCGATCAGCTCGGAATTGTTCTCCAGCGTAAATCCGACCGGCACGATTTCCACGTGCTGTCCTCCATTATCGGCGATCCATTGAATCGCGCCCAATACGTCCATTTCTCCTGCCGAGATCGCTCTTGCCAAGCTATAAGTGCTTAATCCGATTTTCATGTTGGATTCCCTCCGATTAATAAAATTTACCCCTATTTTCAATCTACCCATCCATTGTAGCCGAACCGGAGCGGGTTGTCTGCCTTTTTTTCCGCAGAAGCGGCCGTTTTCACCGGAAGTTCACGGGATGGCGGCGCACAGCCCCTTCATTAATATAGGAAACGATTTTAAGAGCTGCCGTCCTGCCGAGCCCGGATGATTGCCGGAAAGAATCGTTATAACCGAATCCGGATTTTCTTTTTGTCCGGCGATGTGGTAGTATGAAGTTCTATTTTTTCAAGAATGCAAACCAAAGTTGGAGGTAACTGAATTGGATATTCAAAGTGCCTATCAAGAGGAATTGGATAAGCTGGAGCAAGCCTCAAGCATGATCAGTCGCAGACTGCAGGCTCTACAGTCGGTTCCGAGGTATGCCGGCGACGATGTGAACGAACAGATTCTGGACGCGATCCGGCAGGACAAAATTAGAGCGATGTCGGGCGCATCGGACGAACCTTACTTCGGCAGGCTCGACTTTCAGGAGGAAAAGGAGCAGGATGCCCGTCCCCTGTATATCGGAAAGCTCGGGATGGAGGACGACAAGTCCGGACAGCCGCTCGTCGTCGACTGGCGGGCGCCGGTGGCGAGCCTCTTTTATTCGTTTAACGGCGGCGAAGGAAACGCCTCGTACGAGGCGCCGGACGGCCTGATCGAAGGGCTTGTTTATTTGAAGCGAAATCTGGTGATCCGCAAACAAATTTTGCAGCGGGTTGTCGACACGTACGACCGCAGCAGCGACAATCCTGCCGTCACCGACGAGTTTTTATTGTACCGGCTCGGCGAGAACAAGGACAACAAGCTACGGGATATCGTCTCCACAATCCAGGCGGAGCAGGACCAGATTATCCGCTCCGTCAAAAATACGGCGCTTATTATCCAGGGAGTCGCCGGCAGCGGCAAAACGACCGTCGCGCTTCACCGGCTGGCTTATTTGCTGTATCAATACCGCGATCAGATCCGCGCGGAACGCATGATTATTTTGGCGCCCAACCGGATGTTCCTGGACTATATATCCTCGGTTCTTCCGGAACTCGGTGTCGGACATATCCAGCAGACGACGTTCGAGGATTGGGCGCTCGAGACGCTCGACGACCGGCTGTCGCTGGCGGACGAAGCCAAGCGGCTGGAGCGCTGGTTCGCTTACGGCGGCGACAAACCCGAATTAAACGACGAAGCGCCGGGCCGGTTCAAGGGATCGGTCCGCTTCATGCAGGCGATCGGCGCCGCTCTGGACGAATTCGAGACCGGCTTCGTGCCGGATGGAGATTTCGACCCGTGGCCGGGGGCCAGGCTGCCCAAGGCGAAGATCAAGGAATGGTTTTTCGAGGAATATAAGCATTATCCGCTTATGAAACGGAAGGAACGGCTCGAAGGCCGGATCAAGCGCTGGCTCGAAATGGAGCTGAACGAGACTCGCGACCCGAACGTGCGCAAGGACCGCAAGAAAAAGGGTTCGCAAAAGCTGAAGACGTACTTGAAGCTGTGGCCGGACGATACCACCTTTACGTTTTACCGGTCGTTGTTCCCGCAGGCAAGCTCCGGCGGCTCCGGCTCTGGCTCCGTCAAATCCGCCGACAAAACGGTTCGACGGAACCTCCCCGGTCTGGATATCCCGGCGGCGGTGGCCGACGAATCCGAGCGCGCGTACCGGAGCCGCCGGGTATTTCCGGAGGATCTCGCCCCGATGCTGTTCATCAGCGAGCGGCTGTACGGCATCGACGGAAACCGCACCTTCGACCACGTCGTCGTCGACGAAGCGCAGGACTTCTCGCCCCTCCAGGTTGCCGTGCTGAACCGGTATGTCCGCAACGGCTCCTTTACGATACTCGGCGATCTGTCCCAAGGAATACATGCTTACAAGGGCATCCGTTCCTGGGAAGAGTTCGTCAGCTTGTTCGACTCCGGCGCAAGCGGCTACTTCACACTGGAGCGAAGCTACCGGTCGACGATGGAAATTATCCGCTTCGCCAACCTCGTCCTGGCCGGCGGCATCCCGAACGCTATGCAGGCGGTTCCGGTATTCCGCAGCGGCGAGAAGGTAAAGGTGCTGCGGCATGCGCCGGAAGCCCGGAATTCAACGATCGTACGCGCCGTCCGCAAGCTGATGAGCGGAACCGCCTCGACCGTGGCGGTGATCGGCCGAACCGAGGCCGAATGCAAGGACGTGCATACGATGCTGCTTCGCGAGGACATCTCGGCCACACTGATCGATTCGCAGCGGAACAAGTATGAAGGTGGCTTATCCGTCGTCCCGGTATATCTTGCCAAAGGACTCGAATTCGACGCCGTTATTCTGATCGATGCGGATGAGGCGCATTACGGCGGCAACGAGCACGACGCCAAACTGCTTTATGTGGGCTGCACGCGCGCTCTCCACGAGTTGTGGGTGCTGCACGCCGGAGAACCGACTCCGCTGATTGCCGGCATGGACGATGAATATTCGAAATATTCACCTGTATAAGGAAACGTCTGCACACATTTTTACAAATGACATGAAACAAAAGACACCGCCCAACGTAGAAGTATAGGGCGGTGTCTTTTGTTACGATGAAACAGGCCGCAGAGTGGATACTCGCTTTGCATGCGGATATAGGTCGGGGCGCCTTATCGACTAAAGTCCAGGTTCCGTCTCGTCAAAAGTCGGTTTCGTTACTGGAGAACTATAGTACAATAAGTACAGTACAATTTATAGAATCGGCAAAAAAAATGAAACGCCTTCTTTTGTTCAGACCAGCGTTAACGTATGATAGAGTTTGGATACTCAAAGTATGGGAGACTACTTTATGCTGCATGGAATTACTGATTTTTTATCGACTTTCGGAATATGGGGAATGTTCATCCATTCGTTTATCGATGCGATCATTTTCCCGATCCCCGCGTTTTTTCTCCAGGTCTCCTTAAGCATATTGAACCCTTCCTCCGCCCTATGGCTTGCGACCGTCGGTTATGTCGCCTGCCTGCTCGGAACCCCGATCGGGTATTTGATCGGAAGATTGCTGGGCAAATCGGTGCTGACCAAACTCGTCAAAAAGGAATGGGTCGAAAAAGCGACCGTCATGTTCAAGAAAAACGGCGAAGCCGCGATTCTGATCGGCTCCTTTACGCCGATTCCGTTTAAAGTGTTTACGATTTTGTCCGGCGCCCTCCATTTTTCGATTTGGCGCCTGCTGGCCTTTGCCGCAATCGGGCGTGCCGCCAAGTTTTATATCGTCGGCGTCCTGTTTTATTACTACGGCAAAGCGGCGGAGCAACTGATCAACAGCTACCTCACCTACGTGTTTCTCGGGATCGCCGTCGTACTCGCCATCGGCTGGGCTTGGTTAAAAAAGCGGCAAAAGAAAAAAGAACAGGCCGTCCGGCAGCTTTCCGAGGAAAGCCCCGTTCAAGCGAGCCTTGCCCCGATCGAGCAAGCTGCGGAAACTCCTGCTCTGGAAGAAACGGTACTGGCCGATTCCCAAAAGGACCGGATTCCGAAAGATCAAGCCGTCAAAAAGATGGCTGCCCCGCGCAAGCAGGTCCCTTAAACGCACGGTGCGGCGTACGCTTCCTATACGCGAACAAGCTCTCCCAGCTTCGGTACGAGCAGCTTGTCCGGATGCAAGCCGCTTGTCCTCCAGGAGGCGTACAGCCTGTCCAGCGCTTCCTTGGGGGTATCGTCCGCAAGCCGGAACGCTCCGTAATGCATCGGCACGAACGTATCGGCTCCTACGTCCCGGAACGCCTGGATCGCTTCCTCGGGCGTAACATGCTGCGGCGACATGAACCATTCCGGCTCGTAGGCGCCGATCGGCATAAGGGCGATATCGATGTTCCGGAAACGGCGGCCGATCTCGGCGAAACCGCGGAAATATCCGGAATCTCCCGCAAAATAAATCGTAGTTTTGGCTGGATTACCGGCTGCTTTCTCATCCTTCTCCCGCTTGTCCGCTTCGATCACCCATCCGCCCCAGTGCGTCCGGTTCATGTCCCACAGCGTTCTTCTTGTCCAGTGCTCGGCCGGCACGAACGTAAAGCTGACCGCTCCCGCCTTCCAGCTGTCCCACCATGCGAACGGTTTGACGTTGGATAATCCTTTGCGCCGAAGCAGCACTTCGGTTCCTTCGGGCACCAGGTGCATCGGGTTTCCTTTCAGCTTGCGCAGCGAAGGGATGTGCAGATGATCGTAATGACTGTGTGACAGCAGCACGATATCTACAGGGGGCGTATCCGCCAGAGGGATGCCCGGTTCCGTCAATCTCCGCTCGAATCCCATCCGCGACGCCCAGACCGGATCGGTGACGATATTTAATCCGCCCAGCTGCAGCAAAAACGTCGAATGTCCGATCCAGAAAAACCGTCCGTGATCCGGCGGAGCAAGGAGTTCTGCGGGCAACTCGGCGGCATGCGGAACCTGATAGGACAAATCTTTCACTTTTCCTTTCCGTTCCTTCTGCCATAAGCGGAGATCGCGGAAAGTCGGTTTTTTCGGAGCGCCGTCCATATTTTCATATACTCGCACGTTTTCCTCATCCTTGTCTTCAACAATCCGGTATTCCTTATCTCATACGCATCAACAATGTTCCGGTTTCGGGCCATAACCGGAAGTGTTCCTCCTCCGTCCGGTTTCCATCCGGGTGCCCGCCATGTTACAATGAATACCAGATCATTAACGGAAGCGGGGAGTCCAGACATGCAATATTCGCTTAAGGAAGAAATCGCCAATGCGATCAGTCACGGCATCGGAGCGCTGCTGAGCGCAGCCGCTCTGGCCGTGCTGGTCGTGTTCGCCAGCCTGCACGGCACCGTATGGCATATCGTCAGCTTCAGTATTTTCGGAACGACGCTTGTCCTGCTGTATACATGCTCCACCTTGCTCCACAGCTTTCGGGAAGGCAAAACGAAAGATATTTTCGAGTTTCTCGATCATTCCGCGATTTATTTGCTGATCGCCGGCACGTATACGCCGTTTCTGCTCGTTACACTTCGCGGCCCGCTCGGCTGGACGATTCTCGGGATCGTCTGGGGACTGGCTGTCGCGGGAATCGTCTTTAAGGCGTTTTTCGTCAAAAAGTTCATTATGCTGTCCACCCTGTTTTACATCGGCATGGGCTGGCTCATCGTATTTGCGATCAAGCCGCTGTATGAGCAGCTTCCCTGGAACGGGCTGCTGTGGCTGGTCGGCGGAGGGATCTTTTATACGGTCGGAACGATCTTTTACGTGTGGCGCAAAGTTCCGTACCATCACGCCATCTGGCACACGTTCGTCATCGGAGGAAGCGTCTGCCATTTTATCGCCATCCTGTTTTACGTGCTGCCTATGCCGGGTGCAGCCGCCTGATACGTATAGCCGTCTTGCAGCCCCTGACACTACGCGGACCCGCCTCCAGCCGGTCCCGCCGGTGCCGGGGGCTTTTGAGATCCAATGAGTTCCAAACAAAAAAGGAACCGCACGGGTTCCGCTCTTGCCGTAATTCTAGCCGTATTTATAAGTAATGCCGTAACCGCCCTTCGGATATACCCAATGAATGTTGTGCGAAGGACAAGCCAATCGGCAAGTGCCGCACTCGATGCAGTTCTCGTACGCCACGGTGGTGATTTTCTGCTTTTTGTCCCACTCGTAGACGTCGGACGGGCAAAAGTAGTTGCAGTCCTTCGTCTTGCAGGATAGGCAAGTGTCCCTCTCCTTGATGATCAGATGCGATTTGTCGTCGCACTTGTAACGGATTGTAAACAACCGGTCGGAAACCCCGCATTCGCTCATCCGTTCATCGCCCTCCATCCTTTGTAGCCGAGCTTGAGCAGGTTCATCGAGCCGCCGGCCGCTTCGCGGATCAGACGGACCGCTTTTTTCTGCTTATCCGCCTTCGATGTTCCGTCGATGCTCAGCATCTCGAACGCCGCCTCGTTTACCGCTTTCGGCAACTTGTCGAACAGAAGCTCGGGGTTTTGCTCTTTCAGCAGACGATGCATCCCCCGGTATTTGCGCAGATCCTTCATGACGAACGTTTCCCGTATCAACTCGTCGTACCGTTTGAGCGACGCTGCAGAATAATCGCCTTTTTGGTGCGCCTCGATGATCGCTTCCGCCACCAAACGGCCCGATGTCATCGCCAGATTCGTCCCCTCGCGGTGTACGAAGTTGACCAGCTGGGCGGCATCGCCGGCTACGCACCAGCCGTCCCCCGACAACTTCGGAATCGAATGATAACCGCCCTCGGGAATAAGATGGCCGGAATATTCCTTCATCTCTCCGCCTTGAATCAATTTGCGGATCATCGGGTGCTGCTTCACCGCATCCAGCAGCGCGTACGGCTTCACTTTCTTATCGCGCAGATGATTCACCATCACGCCGATCCCGAGCGAGATCGTATCCTTATTCGTATACAGGAAGCCCATCCCGGCCATGCCAAGCGACGTTTGTCCGACAAACTCGATCGTGACGCCTTCGTCGCCCTCCAGTCCGAAACGGTCCTCGATTTTTTCTTTGGGAAGCGCGATCACTTCTTTGACCGCCAGCGACACCTCGTCGGGAGCCCATTCCTTATGAATGCCCAACTGCTTGCCAAGCAGCGAGTTGACTCCGTCGGCGATGACGACGACATCGGCATACAGGTCGCCCTGGTCGCGGTCCGTCCGGACGCCGACCACGCGCCCCCCTTCGATCAGCAGCTCGGTCGCCACCGTCTCATACACCGGGATCGCTCCCGCCTGTACGGCTTTGTCGGCGAACCACGGATCGAACCGGACCCGCAGTCCCGTGAAGCAGTTGTACGGATCTTTGAACGCTTCGTTACGATGTCCAAGCGTGACGACCGATTGCTCGCCCATCAGCCACAGCCGCTGCTCCACGATATGCCGCTCGACGGGAGCGTTCCGCTCCTTCCAGAATTCAGGAATCAGTTCTTCGATCTGCTTCCTGTATAATACGCCTCCGAACAAGTTTTTGGCACCCGGAAATTCGCCTCTCTCCAGCAAAACGACGGACAATCCCGCACGAGCCATCGTCAGAGCCGCCGCCGCGCCTGCAGGGCCGGCGCCGACGACGACGGCGTTAAATTTTTCGGTCATGAGCCGCTACCCCTTCCCTTATTCGGCGATGTGTGATCCGTTATTGCCGACGCCGACTGTTTGCGCCGCTTCATTTCCTCGGTTATAGCCGGTACGATCTTGAATAGATCACCTACGATCCCGTAATGGGCGAATTGGAAAATCGGCGCCTCCGCATCCTTGTTAATCGCGACGACGACCTCGGAATTGCTCATGCCGACCGTATGCTGGACCGCGCCCGATATGCCGATTGCAAAATAAAGCTTGGGCCGCACGGTCTGCCCGGTCTGCCCCACCTGATGCTCATACTTGATCCAGCCGGCATCGACGGCGGCCCGGGAGGCGCCGACGACTCCGCCGAGCGTATCGGCCAGCTCCCGGAGCATCGCAAACGGCTCCGGGCCTCCCAGTCCGCGGCCGCCCGCTACGATAATGTCCGCTTCCTCCAGATTGATTCTCCCCGTTTCGCGGACGAAATCGAGCACTTCGGCGGCAATGTCCCCAGGCTCCATCCGGAACGCGATCTCTTCAATCGCCGCCTCGCGCGAGACGTCCCGGGGCAGCGACTGGAATACGCCTGCGCGGGCGGTCGCCATCTGCGGACGATACTGCTTGCACAAGATGGTCGCCATCATTTTCTCGGAGAAGGCCGGACGGCTCGCCAGCAGCAGACGGGACGGCGGCAGCTCAACGTCCAGTTCCGTCGTGTCCGCCGTCAGCCCGGTGGGCAGATGAGTCGCGATCGCGCCGGCCAAATCTCTGCCGGTCGCCGTCGCTCCGAACAAGACGATCTCCGGCTTGGCATCCTCGATCAGCTGCAGCACGACTCGGCTGTACGGGCGTGTCCGATAATTCGCCAATTCCGGATGATCGCACCAATAGACGTGATCGGCTCCGTAATACCCGGCTTCGCGGGCGAGATGGCCGACTCCGTGACCGATGACGAGCGCTTTGACCGGAACGTCCAGCTTCGCCGCCAGCTTTTTCCCTTCCCCGAGCAGCTGCCAGGAGACCGGCTTCGCTTCGCCGTCCCGCTGCTCTACGACGATCAGGACGCCGCGGTAAGCGGACCAATCGGGCATTTGTTCTTCCGCCCGCTCCGTTGACATGGCACTTTGCCCCTTTCCCTATCGAATACAGGTTGAACCAACAATTGCGTCTATCGGCTGGCAGCTGTCCAGCCCAGCTTCTCCGGGAGCGCCTTGTCCCAGAGCAGATCCGCCAGCCGCTCGGCCATCTGCGCTTCCCCGTCGCCTTCGACCATCGTTGTCTGCACGGCTTTCACTTCCGGAACCCACGTCTTGGATACGATCGTCGGCGAACCTTTCAACCCGATCTTCGTTTTGTCCAAATCCGGGAAATCGGCGGTCGTCCAGACGACGGGCTTGTAACGCGCCGCCCGGATCATCCCTGGCAGCGAGGCCCGCCTCACTTTGTTCAGCTCCTTAAGCGCCGTTATAAGCACAGGCATCCTCGTACGGACCGTCTCCACCCCGTCCTCCAAATTCCGGTTCACGGTTACCGTCCGCTCCGCCGGATTGACATCCACCACTTGACCGACATAGGTAAGCTGCTCCAAATCGAGCCTGCACGCTACGCCTGGGCCGACCTGACCCGTATCGCCGTCCAGCGTTTGCTTGCCGCAAAAGACGATATCGGCAGGCCCCCACGTCTCCTCGATTTTGCGGATCGTCTTCGCGACGACATACGAGGTCGCGAGCGTATCCGCCCCGGCGAACCCGCGGTCGGTGACAAGCACCGCTTCGTCCGCCCCGAGGGAGATGCATTCCTTCAGCCCTTTCTCCGCCGGCGGCGGTCCCATCGTCACGACCGTAACGCGGGCGCCCTGTTCGTCCTTGATGCGCAGCGCTTCCTCCAGTCCGTGCATGTCATAGAAATTAACGATGCTCGGCACCCCTTGGCGAATAAGCGTGTTCGTTTTCGGATCGATCCGGATTTCCCGGCTGTCGGGCACCTGCTTGATGCATACTACGATGTGCAGCAACATATCCCCTCCTTTTCACTTTGCATCGGCACCAGCCTGATCCTCCTGCCCCGGCTTCTTGTTCTTCCTGGTAAATTCCATCTGTTCGAGCGTAGCATGGTGAAGGTCCCAGACGAACTCGTTGTCGTATTCGTAAGTGTCTTTGCCGATCCATCGGTATACGATCCCAAAAACAGCGCCGAAACACGCGAAGCAGCCCAGCATAATGACGATGAACGCGCCCATCAGGACGACGCCTCCTCCCCGGATTCCGTCGATTGCTATCATTTATATGTCCACCGCAACCAAAAAAGCACCCCCGGTTGAAGGCGCTTTCCATCATGGAGCAGGCGGTATCGGGTGCCGCATCGAAAAAGGGACCCGTAAAGGTCCCTTTTCGCCTATCTATTCTATAAGATCCGAGTTACACGTTCTCGGCCACCATCTTGTTCGTCACGCTGCCGAGGTTTTCGATCTCGACCGTTACGACGTCGCCCGGCTGCAAGTAGACGCGCTTCTCCGGAGGATATCCGAGTACGACGCCTTCCGGCGTTCCGGTCAAAATGATATCGCCCGGCTCCAACGTGAAGTGGCGGGAAATGTAGCTGATAATTTGCTTGCAGTTGAAGATCATGTCGGACGTATTGGAGTTTTGACGCTCCTCGCCGTTCACGACCGTCCGAATATTCAATTGGTTCGGATCGGCAATCTCGTCGGCGGTTACAAGCTCCGGGCCGATCGGCGTAAAGCCGTCGCACACTTTGCCGAGCATCCACTGGTTCGTACGCAGCTGCAGATCGCGCGCGGAAATGTCGTTCGCGGAAGCATAACCGAACACGCTGTCCAGCGCCTGCTCTTCGCTGACATGTTTCGTGCGGCGTCCGATCACGATCGCCAGCTCGGCTTCATAGTCGACTTCCTTCGAAGTAACAGGGAGTTCGACGTCGTGGCCGTGGCCGTTCAGCGTATTGTTGAACTTGTTGAACAAAATCGGGAACTCCGGAATTTTGGCGTTCGTTTCCTCAGCATGCTTCCGGTAGTTTAAGCCGACGCAAATGATTTTCTCCGGACGGGTCACGCACGGTCCGTAAGAAACCGATGCCGCATCGAGCCATTCCGCCCCGGAATCCGCTTCCGCTGCGCTAACGTACGATTCGACCGCTTGGCGGGCAGACGCTCCGCCTTCGATCAGTTCATGAATTGTAGTCGGAAGGGAGCCGCTGGTCCCCGAACGGGCGGCGGCCGTAATGTTCAGAATGCCGCGCGCGGTTTTTACTCCCAATTGATTCTGGTTGTCGATCTGGATGGTGACGAATTTCAACGTAGTTCCTCCCCTTTGGTAGCGGCCGTCCGTACTAACCGGGCATGTCCCGCTCGAAGGCGGGAGGCTGGTCAGACGTTTAGGTTGAACAGACGAACCGTATTGTTCGCAAAAATGTCTTCCCGCTGCTCCGCAGTCAAATCCGCTTCCATCATCTGGGCGTAATTCGTCAGAAACGAGCAGCCCGGCATGTCCGAACCGAATAAAATGCGGTCCGTGCCGACTTGATCTACCGCATAATCGATATCTTCGCGTCCGAATAACGATCCCGAAAAATCGGTCCAGACGTTCGGATAATCGCGAACCGCCTTGATCCCGTGATACGCGTTGCCGCCTAGATGCGCCATAATCAGCTTCGCTTCGGGGTAACGCTTGGCAAGCCCGGCTACATGCACGCCGGTAGATTCGTCCGGATACTGGTTCACCGCTTTATGAAAAGCGTGCAGCAAGATCGGGACCTTGTAATCGATGCAAAGCTCTACCAGCGGATATACAAGCGGATCGTCGCAATAGGCGGCAATCCACAGCTTCAGTCCGATCATCCCGTCATCCTCGATGCCGCGGCGCACAACTTCCGATGCGTCGGCATTACGCGGATTCGCGTAGACATACCCTTCCACCAAACCGGGCTGCTCGCGCTTGAATCTGACAACGTCCGCATTATGCTGCCGGACTTCGGACTCGTCCGGATATTGTCTCGCGATTCCGGAGACGAAAATCTTCGCGATATCGTACCGTTCGCAGTTCTCGAGCAGTTCCCGGGTATGCAGATCGTACCGGCCGCCCCATACATGAGTATGCATGTCGATAATCATGGTTGTTGTTCCTCCCGGGCTATCACCAATAGAAATCGGCTATATCCATCGTAGCGGAATCGGGACGGCAAGTAAACGACATAATTCGGTCTTTTATACAGACACGGTCTGAATCATGTCTTTAAACCGCCAAAACTCATCGGTTTACGGCACATAATACAGCCTGGTGCTCATCTCTTTCGCGCCTTGACGGACGGCTTGTACGATGCGCTCCCACAGCTCCGGCTCCCATCTCGCTTCCGGGATCGATACCCCGAGCGACGCCGTTACCTTCTGGGCGGTGCCGAAGACCGGAGCCGCCACGCAGCGGATGCCGTGCACCGACTCTCCATAACTCGTTCCTACGCCTTCGGTACGGATGGCGGCAATCTGCTTCATCAGTTCGCCGAAATCGGTAATCGTCGTCTCCGTCAGCCGTCCCAGCTGCTTATCCGGATACAGCTTCCCGATCTCCTCGTCGGTCATGCCGCTCAGCAGCGTCTTGCCCATCGCCGTCGCGTGAAGCGGCAGCTGCATGCCGAGATGGGAGACGAACCGTACCGGATGCGTGCTTTGCTTTTCCGCTACATACAACGCTTTATCGTGATTGCGGATCGTGAGAAACACCGATTCGTTCAGCTCGTCGACGATTTTTTGCGCGGCATATTGGAACTCGCCGGACAGATCGGTCCGCTGGGCGTACCTGCTGCCGATCTCGAACAGCTTGTAGCCGAGACGGAACGTCTTGCCCTGACTCTCCGTCTCCAAATAACCGCGCGCCAGCAAGTTTTGCAGCAGCTTGTGCGCGCTGCTCGCAGGGAGATCCAGCTCCCGGGATAACTCGGATAAATTGATCGGCTCCTGCCGCTCGGCGAACAGTTCGAGAATATCGAGCACCCGGTCGGCGGATTTGACGGTAGCGGTTTGCTTTTCGTTGTCTTTCATAGTTGCCCCTTTCCGGTGCTGGGATCAGTCGCTATTCCGGTTTGTCCGCCGAATATCGGCCGGCTATCGGGTTAAGACAGCTTGATCAGCTGGCCTCCATCGACGACCATATTCGTTCCGGTCATATAGGAAGATTCATCGGAAGCGAGGAATACGGCGGCCGCCGCAATTTCCTCAGGCTGCCCTACCCGCTTCATCGGTACGGTCCGCAAATAGTCCGCGATGGCCGGCGGGTTGTCGATCAGCGGCTTGGTCAGCCGGGTCTCGATAAAGCCCGGGCACAGCGCGTTGACGCGGATGCCTCGCTCGGCAAGCTCCAGCGCCATCGACATGGACAAATTAATCATGCCGCCCTTGGTCGTATTGTAGTGCACCTGATCCGATTCCGCCTGAATGCCGTTGACGCTGGACATCTGGATGATCGAGCCGCCGGTCCCTTGGCGGACCATCTCGCGGGCGGCACGCTGGCTGACCAGGAAAGCGCCCTTCAGATTAATCGCCAGATGACGGTCCCACTGCTCTTCCGTAATGTCCAGAAAAGGCGAGACTTCGCAAATGCCGGCGTTATTGACGGCTATGTCGACCTTGCCCCATTCGGCAATCACTCCGTCGACGAAGCGGTCCACCTGAGCCTTGTTCGATACGTCGGTCTCATACGCGATCGCTTCTCCTCCCGCTTCGCGAATGAGCGCGACCGTCTCATCCAAAGCGGCTTTGCCTCTGCCGCATAACGCAACCTTCGCACCTTCGCGCGCGAACCGGATCGCAACCGCCTGGCCGATCCCGTGCGATCCGCCGGTCACGATCGCCACTTTGCCGGATAGTCTCATCTTCAGTTCCCCTCCGTCAGTCTCGCGAAGACGCGATCGATCGCCGCGAGCGTCGCCTCGATATGCCCGGCTTCGTGAACGGTGGACAAATACCACAGGCCGTTAGGACGAACCAGAACGCCTTCCTCCAGCATCAGCTCGGCGAACTTGGCATAACGCGCGGCATTGCGTTTCTGGAACGTATCGAAGTGGGTCACCACGTCTTCGTCGATAAACATCATATGGAATACCGGACCGATCTGGTTGACGACCCCTCTCATCCCGTGCTTGCCGAACAAGGAGCGGATTCCGGAAGCGAGCTGAACCGCATGTCCCTCCATTGTACCATAAACGGCCGCGTCATTCTGCGTCAGCAGCTCAAGCACCGCAAGCGCGGCGGAAGTGGCGACGCCGTTGCCGTTGAGCGTTCCGAGATGGCTGACCTGCTCCGAGTCGATCAGCTCGAAAATCTCCTTGCGGCCGCCGACCGCACTTACCGCGATACCGCCGCCAAGCGCTTTGCCGACCGTCACCAGGTCAGGCGTCATGCCGAACCGGCCGTGAGCTCCGCCGGGGCTTAACCGGAATCCGGTGATGACCTCGTCGAAAATAAGTACGATGTTCAGCTCGCGGGTCAGCTCTCGCATTTTCTCCAGGTAACCCGGCTGCGGCAGAATACAGCCCGAGTTGCACATGACCGGCTCCGTAATAACCGCGGCGATTGAGCCCGCATGCTCGCGCAGCGTGAACTCCAGCTGCTCCGGATCGTTCCATGGCAGGAGAATAACGTCCTGCAAACTAAGCTCGCTTTGTCCCTTCGTGCCGGGAGGCACGCTGTTCGCGGCGGCGGAAGTCGCCTTCTGCATCATATCGGGGCTCGGGAACGAGGTGAAGATCGAGTCGGACCAGCCGTGATAATGGCCGTGGAATCGGACGACTTTGCTTTTCCCGGTATAAGCGCGGGACAGACGAAGCGCCAGCATGACCGCTTCCGTGCCGGAGCCGCTCAGCACCACTTTGTCCGCGCACGGCAGCACTTCCGTCAAGCGGCGGGCCAGCTCGATCTCGCCATCGTGCTGCAGTCCGTAGGTGATTCCTTTCGCCATGGCTTCACTTACTTTGGCGTTAAAGCCTGTATGGGCATGCCCCAAAATAAGCGGTCCGTAGGCGAGCTGATAGTCGATATATTCATTGCCGTCCACATCTTTCACGATAACTCCCGATGCGGATTCCACATACAACGGGGTCGGCTTCATCGAGCCGCGCAGCGTACTCGCCACTCCTCCTGCCAGCACTTGTTTCGCATCCGCCAGTTTAACACGGGACTTCTCATAGTTTTTCATCTTCGTTCTCCTCTCCGGTTATCGGTTATCCGAGCTCGTCAAGCGGGTATATAGGCCGGTACAAAGCTTCAAACTGGAAGCGGTGCAGGTTCGCCGTGCAGCATCCCGGCGTGTCGACGTCGATCGCCAGCTTGGCAACGTCGCCGAACGCCGTTTTCCATGCGAGCGCCGATTTGACTACGATGATCTGGAACGACTCGGGATCGAGTCCGACGGAGCGGACATGTCCGGGGTCCCAGGGAGCTACCCGCTTCTCGGTCAGCATCACGGTGACGCTGCCGCATTGCACGACGGCGGTCAGCCCCATGCGCGCATGCTGCCCGGTCATATAAGCCCCGACATGACGGTAATTGCCGTCAAACAACGTACGGACCGTACCGGTAATCGGCACCGGCTCGCCGTGCTTGTCGTCCGTCTTGCCGCCTACGCTGCAGCTCAATTCGCCGCCGATGCCGAGCTTCGCCGCCATCCGTACCGCTTCCGGATCGCAGAGAACGATCAGGCTTTTCTTCGAGGCGGCCAGCAGATGAGGCAGCAGCGTCGTGGAATCGGCCGGAGAGCCTCCGCCGACGTTGTCGGAGCTTTCCGTCAATATAACCGGCCCTTCCGGATGACGGGCGGCCCGTTCGACCGCTTCGGCCGGGCCCGTCTGCCGGACGAGGAACCGTTCCCGGCGCTCCCACGCCGCCGCCCGCAGCCGCTCGGCGCACTGTTCGGCCGCCGCGATGTCCTTATCCGCCGTTACGACGAACGTCATCCCCGCATCCGCCACATCGCTGTAGGGGAAACCGCCAGCCACCGATATATTGAGAATGCCAGGCGACTTCTCCAGCTCAAAGGCGAGGTCCATCAGTTCCTTCATCGCCCCGGCATCGGTCAGCATCGCTTGCGGAGCGACGAGCATCCGCGTATGAATCAGCTTCTGAACGGGCTCGATCTCCCCGTCGAGACGGCGCTTCAGCAATCCGGTCGCTTCCACGGCCCGGTCATAAATATCCACATGCGGGTACGTATCGTAGGCGACGATGATATTCGATAGAGCGACCATCGTCCCGCTTATATTCGCGTGCAGATCCAACGTTACGGCGATCGGAAGGTTGCTGCCGAGCTTCGTGCGAAGCCGCCGCAAAATTTCGCCTTCCGCATCCGGGTATGACACGGCGACCATAGCACCGTGCAAAATGACGACGAGTCCGTCGATCTCCGGCTGCACCGAATCGGCCATGCCGTTCGCGATCGCATCGAACGCTTCGTCGGTCACCATGCCGCTCGGAGTAGCCTGGGTGTACAAGCCCGGCAGCAGCTCCAGTCCCAGCGCCGCAGCCGCGTCGATGACGCCGCCCATCGACGTTTTCGTCCCGGTATACCGTTCGAGAAACGCCTCATTCCCTTGAATCCAGTCGCCAGCGAACGAGTCCAGCCCGGTTGTGCCGGGCGCAAATGTATTCGTTTCGTGAACGACGCCGATGACTCCGATCTTCTTCGGTCCGTTGTTCCCTGTATGTGCCATCGTTTTATTCCCCTTCCGCTTCGCACCAGTCGATCATGATTTCCGCGAACCAGCGGATCAGCTTGTAATAACTGTCCAGATCCATCTGTTCGTCGGCCGCATGCGCGTTCGCCCCTGAAGGCCCGAGCACCAGCGCCGGCGTCGGACTGTGCAGGTTAAACATAAATCCGTCGCAAGCGAACGGAGAACCTTGCGAAGGCCCGGGCTCCTGTCCCAAAGCGATCGCCCCCGCCTGCCTGACAGCGGCGAGAAACTGTTCCGTCTGCTCTCCCTCCGCCATCTCGCTGCCGGACAAATACCGGATAAGCGGAGTCAATTGCGGCCTGCATTTGGCCAAAATCGGGAAGTTAGGCAGCTCGCTCTCGTAAAACTCCCACAGCATGTCGAGAATTTGCGTGTCGGTCATACCCGGATACCCTTCGATCCAGAAGTTCAGCCTGCCGTCGGCCGGCAGCTTCTCCTGAAGCTCCCGGTTCGTATCGCCGGACACGATCGTCAGCACGACGACGTCGATGCCTCTGTCGGTATGGCTCCACAACGGATGAGGCTGGATAAGTTCGTTAAGCCGCTTCTTGAACTTCTGGAGCAGCATAGCAAAGGATACGGTCGCGTCCAGGGCGCTGATGAGCTCTTCCCCGTTAAAGCCGATGCCGCTTTTGCCGGAAAACTCCGCCTTCCAGATCCCTCCGCCGAGATGCGCAGGGTACGGAATCAGATTCGTCGGCTCGGGGATGATCGCCATATCGGGGTTAATCCCCATCAGCCGGCCTGCTAACGTGCCGTTGGCTCCTCCATGCTCTTCGTCGACGACACTTTCAATATATACTGTACCACCCAACCGTATATCCAATTCCTGCAAGCATCGTACTGCTTCGAGTGCCGCCGCCATGCCGCCCTTCATATCGTAAGAGCCGCGTCCGAACAGCTTGCCGTCGCGGATCGCTCCGGAGAACGGACCGTCCTCCCAAGGCTCGACGCCTTCATATACCGTGTCTGCATGACCGGAGAACACAAGCGATCTGCCACCTCCCGTGCCCGAAAACTTGCCGTGAACGTTCGGGCGGTTCGCATATTGCCTGCCTTTCATATACGCGGGGTGCTCCTGCAGTCCCGGTACCGTATCGAGTTCGTACTGCGATACTTCCGCTCCGATCGATCGAAGGCGATCTGCAAAAAACGACTGGTAAGCGGCTTCATTTCCATACGGCGGATGATTGACACTCGGGATCCGGACGAGCTCGGAAGCCAAGGCGGCGGATGCCGCCTTGTTCCTCTCCACCCATTGCCCGATCTTCTCGGATAACAGGCTTCGTTTCATCAGGCGTTTTCCCCTCTACGAGTCGGCGCATAGGCGATGACGTCGATTTCGATTTTATAATTGCCCAGGCCGCTTTGCACCGTCGTACGGGTCGGGTACGGCTTGCTGAACAACGTTTCGTACACTTTATTGTAAGCCGGCGAATCAGCCAGGCTCGTAAGGTGAGCGTTCACTTTAATGACATGATCGAGCGTAAGGCCGGCCGCTTGAAGAATCGTCTCGATGTTGCGGACGCTTTGCTCCGTCTGGGCTTCGATCGTGTCTCCGACAAGCTCCCTCGTATCCGGGTATACGCCTACTTGGCCGGACACATATACGAAATCTCCGGCGCGGAGCGCATGGGAAAACGGCAGGGGGAACTGGGGAGCGTTAGGAGCTTTAATTTCGATAGACATGGTACGGATCATCCCTTCAAATGTATAAAGTTTAGAATAAAATGTGCGCGCATTGCCTGGACTTACTGAACTTTGCCTCGGGCATCTACCGTCAGCCATTTCTCGAAGCGGCCGCCGCGTACGCCGGCAAGCCGGTCATGCAGATTCGTCACGACACAGCAATGATTCGGCACGATCCGGAGCTGCTGTCCGACCTGGAATTGTTCCCGGTCCGGAACCGATACGATGCCGTGCTCCTCGCTCAGCCGTTCGATGACGACTCCCTCATGACCGAGGATAACGCCATAACCGGGATGATACTTACTCACGTCGCTGCTTAACGTCTTCGAGCCCGCGTCGATAATGATCGTACCCGGACGCGGACGCCCGACCACCGTAGCAACCACCGTCATCGCGCATTGCTCCTCGGAGATCAGCCCCATCTTCCACTGGCCTCCGTCGCCGAATACGTAAGCGCCCGGACGCGTCTCCGTCACGCCGATCCCGGCAACGTCTGTGATGAATTTGGAAGTCGGAGTCGAACCTACGCTGATGTTCTCGATTCCGATGCCGTCCTTCTCCAGAAGCTGTTTCGTCATCAGCAGCGCTTCCGCTTCTTGCTTGGCCGCTTCACGAATCGCATCCGGAGTATTGTGGCCGTACGCATGGCCGGAGTGCGTCATCAAGCCGGTCACGCGTATGTACGGCAGCTGCGAGATCCGCTTGACCAGCTCGGCCGTCTCTTCGCCCGGCTCCCGGCCGCAGCGGTTGAGACCTGTGTTCACATCGACATAAAGAAGCACGTCCCGGTTCAAGCTTTTGCCGAATTCCGACAGCTGTCTGGCGACGTCTTCATCATCGGTGCTGAGCGTAATTTTCGCCTTCTCCATCAACCGGCCGAGCCGCTCCAGCTTCGAAGCCCCGATGACCGGGAACGCAATCAGAATATCGTCGATGCCGCCTTCCGCCATCACTTCCGCTTCCCCGAGCTTGGCGACCGTAATGCCCGCCGCTCCGTAACGGATCTGCTCCTTCGCCAGCCAGACGCTTTTATGAGTTTTCGTGTGAGGACGCAGCTTCACGCCGGCTCTGGAGGCGTTATTTGCGGTATCTCGTAAATTTTTGTCCAGTATATCCAGATCGATCAGAACGGTTGGAGACTCCCATTGCTCCATAGTGCTCATTCGAATCCTCTCCCCGAAAGGTATAGTTAGATTCCGGTGCCGGACGGACCGGAAAAAGTGTTTTCGCGATCATCGTATCACAGCACCAATTTCCCATCAAGAAAAACTTTTCCCAAATAGAAAAAAAGACCCTTGTCGAACATAAAGTCCGATAAGAGTCCAGTTTGGTCAACATTGCGGAACCGCAAGTCTGTCCCGATGTCAGGGGCGCTGTGTCCCGAAACGGGAAAAAAGGAGCTAGCAGCCCCTTCCCCGTAAAGTCGCAGCGGCTGCCGTCGATTAACCTTTGATCGAACCGAGCAGCATCCCTTTGACGAAATATTTCTGCAGAAACGGATAAATAATGAGAATCGGAATGATCGCCACAACGACTGTGGCCATCTTGATCGTCTCCGGCGGCAGCGTCTGCAGATCGCTCGCATTAACATTCAGCTCCGAGCTGACGCTTGGCGATACGATCATATTCCGCAGCACGACCTGGATCGGCATCAGATCTTTGTCGGTCAAGTACATAATACCGCCGAAGTATGCGTTCCAGTGGGAGACCCCGTAGAACAAGCCGAGCGTCGCCATAATCGGCATCGACAGCGGTAGGACGATCCGGAAGAGCGTCTGCATGTCGCTGCAGCCGTCGACCTTGGCCGCCTCTTCCACCTCGGCCGGCAAGTTCTCGAAATACGTCTTCATGATCAGCAAGTTAAACGACGAGACGAGTCCCGGTATAATAAGCGCCCATATCGTGTTAAGCAAGCCGGTCGCCCGGACGATGATGTACAGCGGAATCAGACCGCCGGAGAACAGCATCGTGAATACGATTCCGACGAGAACGAAGTTACGTCCCGGCAGAAACCTTTTCGAGAGCGGGTAAGCCAGGAACGTCGTAACGAGCAGGTTACAGAACGTTCCGATTACCGTTACGATTACCGTAATCTTCAACGCGTTCGGAATCCGGTTGCTCTCGAAAATGTATTTGTAGGCTTCGAAGGTTACTTCATTCGGCCAGATGACGAATCCGCCGTTACGCAAAACTTCCGCGATCGGAGTAATCGACATCACGACTACGTAGTATAGAGGGAACAACGTAGCAAGACCGAACAAGGTCATGGACAAGTAGATAACAAAGTCGACAACGTAATCGGATTTTGTCTTTTTGAGTATGAATGACATCGTTTTGACCTCCTACCAGATCCCGGACCCGCCGAGTTTTTTTGCAACCTTGTTCGCGGTGACGACAAGCACAAATCCGATAATCGATTTGAAGAAACCGACCGCGGCCGCCACGCTGAAATCCAGTTGCTCGATCCCTCGCCGGAATACCCAAGTGTCAATGATGTCCCCAACCTCATATACACGGGCGTTCAAGAAGATATACACTTGCTCGAAGCCTGCGTCCAAAATATGACCGATACGCAAAATAAGCAGCAATACAAATACTTCGCGGATACCCGGCAGCGTAATGTGCCAGATCTGTCGCCAGCGTCCCGCTCCGTCAACGACGGCCGCTTCATACAGCTCGTTATTGATCGTAGCCAGAGCCGCCAGGTAGATAATGGCGCCGTAACCGGTACTTTTCCAAATATCCGTTATGATCAGTATAGGCCTAAACCAGTCTTTGTCTGTTAACAAGTTCAGTGTCTCGCCCGTATTATCTCTCCACCAGGTGCTGATCAGACCGGCGTCCGGAGCCAGGAAGGAGAATACGAGTCCGTATACGATAATCCACGACAAGAAGTAAGGGCCGTAAGTGATCGTTTGAACGACCCGCTTAAACCACTGCAGTCGAATTTCGTTCAAAATCAGCGCAAACAATAAGTCCGGCAGCATGTTGAATACGATTCTGTACACGCTGATTACTAATGTGTTTCGAAGTAGATCCCAAAAGTCCGGAGACGTGAACACGGTTCGGAAATTGTCGAATCCGGCCCAATCACTGCCCCAAATCCCTTTGACCAGGTTGTACTTCTTAAATGCGATCAGCAGGCCGCCCATTGGTATATAGTGGTAGATGATGTAATACAGTATGCCTGGAAGCATCATCAGGTAAAACCAACGGTAACGGACGATTGTTCTGCCAATGAAGCGGAACTTTTGCGCTAAGCTCACAGGTCCGTCCGAATTTCCTGCCGCAACATGGTCTGTCTTCACTCCTGCATTCCTCCTGTTTGAATTGCGTTTCGTGTCGAAACGGTAAAGCGTTTACAAAGCTATCCCATACATTAATAATATTCGTTCGGGATTCTGATTACAAGGTTTGCGTGACGCAAAATATGTCTTTAAAAGGTCTTTATTGTACAAGCAGCGAAAGACCCGGGAAGCTCAAATTCGGATTACCTCTTTCCTGCAAGGAACACCGAACCGCTCGACTGTCCCGTCGCCGAGATCGCCTGTGCCGCTTGCGGTAACGGGCACGTATACGACGATGTCCCACTCCGACGCTGCCCCTTCGAGACTGACTTTTCCGTCATCGCTTAAGTCGGCCTTTAAGGTGCGGCGATATCGTTCCCAGTCGTTCACTTTTTTTCCTGTCCATAATTCAAACTGAAGTTGACGCGCTTCCGACACCAGCTTACGGATCGAATTTCGCACGGCTTCCCAGTTGTAAATATGGATCTGATGGTACAGGAAATGCGCCACTCCGCCTACCCGCTTCACCTGCTCCAGAAACGGACGGATGACGGAATTGTCGGACAGATTCGAAAGCTCCAGATCCTGGGTTAAGAAGCTCATCTCGAGCACGTCGTAATGTCGATTGCCGTCGTTCGCCCATGCGATCGGGAAGTAAGGGTGACAGGTGCCGAACAGCATGCCCACATTGCCTTTTTTGCTCGGGCCGCGAGTCTGATCGGCCGCGATCCCGTGCCGATCGCACCATTCGAACAGTTCCCCCCAGCCTTCGAAGCGGGTGTAGTGGTTTTTGTTCGACGTAATCCGGTCCATACCCGTTGCTTCCTTGAGCCATCCGAGCTGGCGGACGAACTCTTCCTCCGACCATTTGCCGCCTTGGCTGTCCAGCGCGTTGTAGTGGAACGCGAGCTCATGGCCGGCTGCTTTCACCTTGTCGTAAATGTGTCCACTGTACCCCGACTCCAGCATGCACCAGGTCGTCTGAACGCCGACTTCATCCAGCAGCGCCAGCGTCGCCTCCGCATGTTCGTCCTTATTATGGTCACTGTCATGGGAAATCATGAGCACCTGCGAGATTCCATCCGGATAATAGCCGATGAGAGGGATCGTTTTCCCGTCTCTGACCAGCGCCTCCAGCATCGATCCGATGAACGCTTCCTTCCACAGATCGGCATACGGGTATGGGAAATACGGCATGCCCGTCTCCGTTACGACCCGGTCCAGCTCCCAGTCCACAGCCATCTGATCGTCGGCTTTCAAAATGTTGTCGTTCACCGCGCCGGTCCCGTCGCTCGCAGGAACGCCGTCTTCGAGTACGGGCGCTTTCCCCTGCTGCAGCCGGACGATCGTATCCCAGATGTCGACCGACCAGCGGTACAGCCGGCCGGCCCCGACGGAGAAAACCTGCAGGGCGGGTCCCGCCTCCACTCCGTCCGGACGATCCTTCACAATCGACCCCGTCTGTTCGGCCGGAGCGGCGCTGTTCTCCTTGAACGGACGCCACGGAACGGCTTCCAGAAAACGCAGTGGCGTCTGCCCGGCGGCTTGCGTGTTCAGGTGAGCATAACCCACGCCGATCTCCTCTTTGGCGTAGCCCAGTGTCGTACCCAGCTTATTCAAGCCCGCGCATGAGATCACGACGCCGCCCCGCTCCATATACGCCGTCAGTACGGCCGCAGTTAGGTCATCTTCCGCGCAGACGGCGGCAATAATTACATCGCAGTCACAAGCTTCGACTTCCGACGCTTCATGCAGCTCGGTATAACCGATCCCTGCATGCGACAAAACTTCCCCGGCAAACGATCCGAACGCGTTCTGCCCATATTGGTTCCGCTTAAGCAGGGCATTCCGGTCGCGCAACACCGCAATTTTGGCTGCTTTTGTCATTCCACTTCTCTCCCCTCGGTTAGTCAGACCCATCTTGTTCCTGATCCCGGACACATTTCGAATCTGTATATTACCTGTATTTAATTAATCATAAAAACATTAAAAATGTATCATATGAAACGCCGATCGGCAATGAAGAAGTTTTGGCACAATGGATCAAAGTTGTTTTTTTTGCGGTTCAAACCGGTGTGAAAACAAGGAAAAAGCTTGATTTCTCAAGCTTTTCCGGCCGTTGGATATTCATCTGCACATTCGCGCCGGCAAACAGAAGCGGCGCGTTCATGGTTCATTCAAAAATCCAAAACGCAAAACAAACCTACCTGATCGGCGGATCAAGGGCAACCCACCCCAGAACGGACTAAATCGCTTTTTTCGAATCGGGCTGAAAGGAAAGCGGATACGTTTTCTCCCCGCTGCATTCGGTACAGACGTGCATGTAACATTCCGATTGTTCCTCCATGACGGTACCGCATTTGGCACATTGCTTTTTGGGCAGCGAATCGAAAAACTGGTTGACGGATGGCAGCATTCGAGACCTTCACACCTTTCGGAATAGTTGTACTAATACAGATTGTATTTAATGTGATTTTATTATATAACAATCTATGCGTAATTGCGAGAAAGAATATTTTGACAAAACAAAAACGGGCTTCCCGGCCTGTCGGCCAAAGAACCCCGCTCGCTTGCTCGCTTTTCTTCTGCTTCCCGTCAACTACGAATCAAACCCGCTGTATCTTTCCTCGTCTGCGATACTCTGAATATCGTCCGAACGGATCGTCATAATCCGGTACCCGTCCTTTTCGTGTTTTTTCATCGCTTTTTGCTTGTAAAATCGGGGACTGCCTTCCGCTGCGTCCTCGTCGTAGAACAACAGGATGCCGTCCGTTTTGCGAAGCAGCAAATCGTCTCTCGCCGTCAGCTGCCAAACACCGTTGTAAGGCTGGTTGCTCACCGTCCCGTAATAATCGACTTTGTTGAGGATGTCGTGAAAATACTGCTGCTTCTCCTCTTTCCACTTTTCTTCCGGATTTTGATAAGCCGCGATGATCGACAGCTTCAAGTGCGGATACCGTTTCTTCAGTTCGATAACGGTCTCGCACGCCCATAGATCCACGCCGTATTGGCCCGGCGTAAGCACCCACTCCAATCCTTCCTCGATTAAAGGAAGGAGCCTTCCTTCGATCGCCTTTTTAATATAAGCGATCCCTTTGTTTTTCTGATCGAATATGTTAAGCTCGTGCGCCCGGTAGCCCGTAACCAGAATGTTCTTCATCCGTATATTCCTCTCTGTGCCGTTATGCTGGTTGAAAGCAAGTCCGGCACCCGCCGCTGCAAAGTGATGTCCTATGTACGAATATACGGAATTTTTGTGCGCATGTACAACCTTTCTGTCCCGCCAAGGGAAAACGCCGTTGAAAGGTCAGCGCCATGCAAACGGGGAGAAGCACGCCTAAGCTTCCTTAGCATCGCCCAAGCTCCAGCGCGCTTCTCCTTGCAGGATCACCGGTCAGCCCTGACCCGGAGCGGTACCGCCCGGCGCGCGGAACGAACCGACGCCCCATGAGCCGAGATTCCCTTGTTCGTCCTCGATTTTCCCCTGAACGGTCAAAATTTTGCGCGACTGATGGATCAGTTCGGCGGTAACTGTTACTTTGCCCGGCCGGAGAGGCGATAAGTAATGCAGATTCAGATTCGTCGTCACCACCTTTTCTCCCGGCCTGGCGACCATCGCGGTAATGCCCATCGCATTATCCAGCAGCGAAGCGTGCACGCCTCCGTGCAAGATGCCGATGCCGTTCAGATGCCGGCTCTCTACCTCCAGCGACACGATTGTTTTGCCCGGCTCCGCAAACTCGAGGACACACCCGATATCGTCCCAAAACGTACCTCTGGCCGCTTCCTCCAGCTTGCGGATCAACTCCTCCACGTTGCCGTTCATGATGCCGTCTCCTTCCGAAGCAGACTTGACGGAAGAACCGCCTCACCGGACGCATCCCGTTCCTCTTGCATCCAGGCCCTCCCGTCCTGCTCGCCTAGCGGATGACCGTATACCTTTGCTCCGTTTTGACGCTTTCCGCAATCCGGCGCTTAAGCGCTATCGTATCGACCGGTGTGTGCCGAGTCCATTTGCGAAGCACCGACAGCTGAAGCGACAGGAGGTCGCCCGAAGCCATTGCCGCCACGTTTTGTTTGGCCGCCTGCTCGATCTCGGCGAACGCTTCGCAAACGTACACCTTCGTCATCGCTTCCGCCAGCCCGCTTTTGATCTCGCCCGATTTCGCCGATATTTTCTCCGCTCGCAGCAGCGCGCTTTCCATCGCATAGATCCGGATCATCATATCGGCCAGCCGCGACAGCACTTCCTGCTGCTCCTCCAGCTCCATCCCGTACGTTTGAACCGCCTGCCCGCCGATGAGCAGAAAGATTTGCTTCGCCGTCGCGAGCAACCGCTTCTCTTCGCCGAGTCTGTCGTCCGTCTCGCTCCTCACGGAGGTCGGCTCCAGCATGCTCTCCTGCACGCTCTGGGCACGCTCCATCAGCGGGAGTTCGCCCTTCATCGCCTTTTTCAGCAGCGTTCCGGGAATGAGCAGCCGGTTGATTTCATTCGTCCCTTCGAAGATCCGGTTGATCCGTGAATCGCGGTAGATACGCTCAATCTTGTACTCCTGGATAAACCCGTAGCCTCCGTGAATTTGCACCCCTTCGTCGGCCACACGGTCCAGCGCCTCCGTACCGAACACTTTAATGATCGAGCATTCCAGCGCATATTCGGCTATGCCTTTGGCGGATTGTACGCCCGACTGCTCGCTGCCCAGGTCGATGTCCTGCAATATCCCGTCGATCAACCCGGCCGTACGGTATACCATGCTTTCAAGCACGTAAGTAACGACATTCATCTCCGCGAGCTTCTGCCCGATCAGCGGAAAGGACGAAATCGGCTTGCCGAATTGAGTCCGCTCGTTCGCATAGGACACGCTTAGCGCGATCGCCTCCTTGGCCCCCCCGACGCAGCCGGCTCCCAGCTTGAACCTGCCGATATTCAGAATATTAAAGGCGATAAGATGACCCTTGCCAGGTTCCCCGAGCAGATTGGATACCGGGACGCGGACCCCCTCCAGAATAAGCGGGCAGGTCGACGACCCTTTGATGCCCATCTTTTTCTCCTCGGGTCCTATGCTGACCCCTTCCATCGAGCGCTCGACGATAAACGCCGAGAACAGCTTGCCGTTTATTTTCGCATATACGATAAACACATCGGCAAAGCCGGCGTTCGTAATAAACTGCTTCGTTCCGTTCAGCTCGTAATACGTCCCGTCCTCCGACAGTTTCGCCGTCGTCCTCGCCCCCAGGGCGTCCGAGCCGGACGAAGGCTCTGTCAGGCAGTAAGCGGCGATCTTGGAACCGTCGGCCAAGTCCGGCAAATACCGTTTCTTCTGCTCCGGGGTGCCGAAAAACACGATCGGCAGCGTGCCGATCCCCACATGCGCGCCGACCGACAACGCAAACGAGGAGCCTCTCGCCAGCTTCTCGCTGATCAGCGTCGAGCTCACTTTATCCAGGCCGAGCCCTCCGTATGGCTCGGGAATATCGACGCCAAGCAAGCCCAGTTCTCCGGCTTTGCGGATCAGCCGGACGGTCAAGCCGTAGTCCAGCTTCTCCAGCGCCTCGTCGTGCGGCAGCACCTCGTTCTCGATAAAATGCTCGGTCGTCCCTGCGATCATCAGCTGCTCCCCGCTCAAATCCTCGGGCGTCGTTACGCTGTTCCAGTCCGCCGAATCGATGACAAAGCTTCCGCCCTTCACCGTTGTCACCATATGCGCCGCTCCTCCTTCAGCCTTCATAAACTTCAAATACGCCTGCCGCCCCCATGCCGCCGCCGATACACATCGAGACGACGCCGTAACCGCCGCCGCGCCTGCCCAGCTCGCGGATTAACGTCGCCGCCAGCTTGGCTCCCGTGCAACCCAGCGGGTGGCCGAGCGCGATCGCGCCTCCGTTGACGTTCACCTTCGCTTCGTCCAGCTCAAGCTGACGGATCACCTGAATGCACTGCGAGGCGAAGGCTTCGTTAATTTCGAATAAACGCACCTCGTCCCGGCCGATACCGGCAAGGCGCAAAGCTTTCGGAATCGCTTCGACCGGCCCGATTCCCATCAGCTCCGGCGCTACCCCGGCGACCGCAAAGGAACGGAACGCCGCGAGCGGCTTCAGGCCGAGCGCCTCGGCTTTGCGCCTGCTCATCACGGTCAAGGCGCTCGCGCCGTCGCTGACCGGCGACGCGTTGCCCGCCGTTACCGTGCCTTTGGCCGAGAAAGCCGGCTTCAGAGAGGCCAGCACCTCCATGGACGTATCCGCCCGAATGCACTCGTCCGTATCGAAGCGGAGCGGCTTCGTCCATGCGCCCCGTTCGGGATCGAATCCGCGAACTGCCGTATCGACCGGGACGATCTCGTCTTTAAATGTTCCCGCCGCTTGCGAGGTCGCCGCCTTCGCGTGGCTGGTGCAGGCAAACCGGTCCTGCTCTTCCCGGGTGATGCCGTATCTGGCCGCCACCCGTTCGGCCGTATGACCCATGCCCATATACACTTCGGGCATACTTGCGATCAGCTCCGGGTGCGGGGAAGGCTTGAAGCCCGTCATCGGGACGCGGCTCATGCTCTCTACCCCTCCGGCAATGATCGTATCCGCATACCCCAGCTGAATGCGTTCGGCCGCATACGCTATCGCCTGCAAGCCGGATGAGCAGAACCGGTTGACCGTTATCGCCGGCACCGTTACCGGGAACCCGGAATACAAAGCCATCGCTCTGGCGAAGTTAAGCCCCTGCTCTCCCTCGGGCATTGCGCAGCCGATCACGATATCGTCCACCTGCTCTTTCGTCAGACCGGGAACCCGCTCCACAGCGGCCTGCAGCACGGTTTTGCCCAAATCTTCGGGCCGCGTCTGGGCAAGCGAGCCTTTGCGTCCCCGGCCTACGGCTGTCCGGACAGCCGATACGATTACCGCCTCCTCCATAGAAGCCACCTCCCGTCAGTTTCTCAGCGGCTTGCCTGCCGACAGCATATGCTTCATACGCGCCTGCGTCTTCGGTTCGCCGCACAAGCTCAGAAACGCTTCGCGCTCCAGATCGAGCATATACGCTTCCGTGACCTGCGTACCCGAGGGCACGTCTCCTCCGGCCAGCACATGGGCCAGCTTTCGCGCAATTTTGAAGTCGTGCTCCGAGATGTATCCGCCTTCCCGCATCGACTGCGCTCCGGCCAGCAGCACCGCTTTCCCTTCGCGGCCAACGACCCGGACCGGCTCGCCGCTTCGGCGGGCATAACCGTCGCGGTGCAGCTCCAGCACGGTGCGCCGCGCCTCGTGCACGAGCCGGTCGCGGTTCATCACCGTCCGGTCCGCGCTCCGCATAAGCCCGAGACGAACGGCTTCCGGCGCGCTCGTCGACACCTTGGCCATGCCGATCACCTCGAATGCGCGGTTGACCGCCGGCTGCAGATCGTCGCCGCCAGCCGCCGTCAATTCCGCCGCACGGAGCGCCATTTCCTTCGTTCCTCCGCCCGCCGGGATCAGGCCGACTCCGGCTTCCACAAGGCCGTAGTAGGTTTCCGCGTAAGCCGTCACCCGGTCTGCGGCCATGCACACCTCGACGCCCCCGCCCAGCGTCATCCGATGCGGCGCCGCCACCACCGGGCGTCCGGCCGTCTTCAGCTCCATCATCGCCTCCTGGAACACGCGAATAATCCGGTCCACTTCGTCCCATTCTTCTTCCTGAGCTTCCATCAAGAGCAGCATCAGATTGGCTCCGACGCAAAAGTTGCGGCCTTCGTTCGCAATAACAAGTCCGCGGTAATGGCGGCGCACCTCTTCCACGCTTTTGCGGATCATCGTCAAAATATCGCTGCCGATCGCATTGCTCGGCGAATGGAACTCCAGACAAGCGACCTCTTCACCGATGTCGATCAGACTCGCGCCGCCGTTGGACAGCACGGTGCGTCCTTTGTCCTTCAAGCCCCGGAGGGAGAGATGCTCGATATCGTCCACGAGCTGTACGTACTGCCCGGCGTGGGCATACCGCCTGCTGCCGTTCTCCCGCTTGTAAAACGTCGCGTTGCCGGCCTCGATCCACCGCTTCACCCAGTCCGGGACGATCGCCCCTTCGGCTTCCATGCGCGCTGCCGACCGGGCAAGCCCGATCGCGTCCCACAACTCGAACGGGCCGAGCTCCCAGTTGAAGCCGAGCCGCATCGCTTTGTCCACATCGGCGATCGTATCCGCGATTTCATCCGCTTTGTCGGCCGCATAGAGGAGAACCGGCTTAACGACTTCCCAGGCCAGCTCGGCATACCGGTCTTCGCCTCCGAGCAAAGCCCTGCACTTCGCCGCCGCCCCTTTGGCTGCTCGAGCCGCCTCCAGCGATGCCGCCTTCACCGGCGAAGCCTCCGCATACTGCATAGTGGCCGGATTCAGCTCCAAGATCCGGGAACCCGTATCTGTCTTCACTTTTTTGTAAAATCCTTGCCCGGCCTTCTCGCCTAGCCACCCGAGGCGGGTCATGTCCGCCAGCAGCTCCGGAGTGTCGAACGTCGCCTTCTCCGCCGGATCGGAGGCATGATCGTACACGTTTTTGGCTACATGGACGAACGTATCCAGGCCGACCAGATCAAGCGTGCGGAACGTGGCGCTTTTGGGCCTGGCAAGCACAGGGCCCGTTACGGCGTCAATCTCCCCGACCGTATAACCCCGCTCGGCCATGAGCCGCAGCGTGACGAGCAATCCGTAGGTCCCGATCCGGTTGGCGATAAAATTCGGCGTGTCCTTGGCAAATACGACGCCTTTGCCGAGCCGGTGGCCGAGAAACTGCTTCATCCCGGACAATACGTCCAGCTTCGTCGCGGGTCCCGGAATGACTTCGACGAGCGGCATATACCGGGGAGGGTTGAAGAAATGAGTCCCGAGAAAATAGGAGCGCAGCTCCGGCCCGACCGCTTCCGCCATCGCGGCGATCGAGATGCCCGACGTATTCGAGCTGACGACCGTTCCCGGCGTCCATACCGGTTCGATCCGACTCAGCAGCTCCCGCTTGTCATCCAGCCGTTCGGTGATCGCCTCAATAATCCAGTCCGTTTCCTTCAGCCGATGCAGATCGTCCTCCACGTTGCCTATACGGATCAGCTCCGCGCACCGTTCTTCGAAAAAAACAGCCGGATTCGTCTTCTTCAGCCGGATGATCGCTTCTCTCGCCAGCCGGTTGCGCACGTCCGGATGCCGGATCGTTCGTCCGGCCTCTTCCTCTTCCGGCGTAAGCCGTTCCGGTATGCGGTCGAGCAGCCATACATGAATGCCCGCATTCGCCAGATGCGCCGCGATCCCCGCCCCCATCACGCCGGAGCCGATAACGGCGACCGTTCGGATCGTTCTCATACGGTAAGTCCCTCCTTCTTGGCATCTTGATGCGTTAACTCCGCGGCCCGAACACCGATTCCGCCAGCAGCTCGGCGACGTCTTTCGCCGCCACACGATCCTCTGCGGACAGCTGCTTCGTACCGTCCTCCATCATCGTCAGGCAATACGGACAAGCGCTGGCGATCACGGCCGGCTCTACGGCGAGCGCCTGCTCGGTCCGGGCCACGTTGATCCGCTTGCCCCGGCTCTCCTCCAGCCACATCAGACCGCCGCCGGCCCCGCAGCACATCGCATTAGCTCCGGATCTGTCCATTTCGGCGAGAGTCAAGCCCGGTATCGCTCTTAAAATATCCCGCGGAGCTTCGTAGGTGCCGTTGTACCGCCCCAAGTAGCAGGAATCGTGATACGTCGTCCGCTGCCGGACCGCATGCTGCGGTACCAGCTTCCCTTCCTCCAACAGCCGGGCGAGCAGCTCGGTGTGATGGAACACTTCGACGCCGTCATCCAGGCCGAACTCCGGATACTCGTGCTTCAGCGTATTGTACGTATGCGGACAGGCGGTTACAATTTTACGCACGTTGTACGTTTGGAACACTGCAATATTTTCTTGGCACAGCTGCTGAAACAACAGCTCGTTGCCCATCCGCCTCGGCGTATCGCCGGAATTGCGCTCCTCGGCACCGAGAATCGCGAACCGGACGCCGGCATGGGCCAGCAGCTTGACGAGCGCGACGGTCACCTTTTTGGTCCGGTTATCGTAAGAGCCCATCGATCCGACGAACAGCAAATAGTCGAAATCCGGCAGATCCCGGACCGTCGGAACCCATATTCCTTTCACTTCCTCCAGCCATTTGGCGCGGTCGCCACGGCTGATCCCCCAGGGATTGCTTTGGCGTTCGATGTTTTGTAAGGCGCGCTGGCCGTCGTGAGGCATGCTTCCTTCCGTCAGCACCAGATACCGACGCATATCGATAATTTTATCGACATGCTCGTTGCCGACCGGGCACTGGTCTTCGCAATTGCGGCATGTCGTGCAGGACCACAGCTCTTCCGGGCTCATGATGTCGCCAACCAGGTTTACATCCGCGATCGCAGTCGCCGTTCCGGACCCGGCGCTTTCTCCTTCCGCGCCGCTGCCCGCCTTGATCCAGCTTTTCTTCTGCAGCTCCATCGTCGGGCCGATATCCGTAATTCCGCCGCCGCTCCATTCCCGTCCGGCAGGCTCTTCCGGCCGGAACACGGAGGCCGAACCTGCGGTGCCGGGGAAAGCGAATGCGGGCACCCAGGGCGATTTCGAAGTTACCGCCGCCCCCTTCTCGGTCAGATGATCGCGCAGCTTGACGATCAGATGCATCGGAGACAACAATTTCCCGGTCCCCGAAGCCGGGCAGACGTTCGTACAGCGGCCGCACTCTACACAAGCGTACAGATCGAGCAGCTGCTTGCTCGTAAACTGCTCCACCGCTCCCGCGCCGAACGACTCCGCATTCTCGTCCTCCAGATCGAGCGTCCGCAGCTTCCCCGGCGGAGACGAGCGGGCCAAAGCCAAATTCACCGGAGCCGTCAGCAGATGAAAATGTTTGGATTGGGGGACATATATGAGAAAGGCGAGCAAAATGAGCAAATGCGCCCACCAGGCGGCGTAATAAAACACCGCTGCGGTTACGCTCCCGGCCAGGCCGCTCATCGCTGCGGCAAGCAGCGATGCCACCGGCGCGAGCGGCGAAGCGGGCAGGTCGTGCCACAGTCTTTCGAAAGCAGATACGAGCAGCACCGACAGCAGCAAGGCTCCGATAAAATACAATACAATACTCGGCTTCCAGTCTCGCTTCAGCCTCGCCAGCTTTTCCCCGTACCTGCGATACCCCGCATAACCGATCGCCGCAAGCACCGCCACGACGGTAATCTCTTGGGAGAGCACAAACAGGTCGTAGGCGGGCACAGGCAGCCGGACGCCGAACAACCCATTCAGCACGATGTCCACCGCCCCGAACTGAAGGACGATGAAGCCGTAAAAAACAAGGAGATGCATGATCCCGCTTCGGCGATCTTTCATCAGCTTGCGGTGTCCGAATAACTGGGCGACCCATTCGCGCGCACGGCGGCGGTCGAGGCGGGCCGAACTCTCGGGCGGCCCCAGCCTCATGTAAGCGATCCGGTGGGATACCGCCTTCCCGAACAGCAACGCGCCATAGCCGGTCGCAGCTAGAAATAAAGCGAAATGGACGACTTTCCAGACCACAAATACACACGCTCCTTTCCGCTTTTGCCCTGCCGGCCGGATTATTCCCGGGCTTCGCTTCATATAAATCAGGTAGGCAGGAAGCGCAAAACGCGAATTCGCGTTACTTGCAATGTATGTTCGGCCGGGCTGGTCCCATGACAACAATACTCGTCTGCTCCGCAGCCGCGAATCCGCCAGCCGGCCGCAGCAGCCCATACGGAAAGGGGTAAGCCGATGAATGTGGTCGTATTGCTGAAACAAACGTTCGATACGGAGGAGAAAGTGCGGGTCCGGGACGATGCGGTGGATGAGGACGGCGTCAAGTTCGTCATTAATCCTTACGACGAATATGCGGTAGAAGAGGCGATCCGGCTGCGGGACGCGCACGGCGGCCAAGTGACGGTCGTGTCCGTCGGAACTGAGCGGTGTGCGGAAGCGCTTCGGACGGCACTTGCGATGGGAGCCGACGAAGCGGTGCTGATCGGGGAGCCGGACGGCGCGGACGAGGCGGTGATCGCCAAGCAACTCGCCGCCTATTTGCGCAGCAGGCTCTTCGACCTCGTGATCGCCGGACATTTCTCCGTCGACCGCGGCTCCGGCCAAGTGGCGCTGCGCGTCGCCGAGCTGCTGGATCTCCCCCACGCCGGCGCAATCACGAAGCTGACGGTCGATCCGGCTCCCGGCGGGAGAGCGGTCGCGGTCCGTGACGCGGAAGGCGACGACGAGACGGTGGAGCTTCCCCTGCCTGCTCTGATCACCGCCCAGCAAGGACTGAACGAACCGCGATATCCGACGCTTCCGGGCATTATGAAAGCGAAGAAAAAACCGTTCTCGCGTTTATCCGCTGCGGATCTGGGCTTGTCCGACAACGAGCTGGCGCCTTATACGCAAACAATCGGAATTCGGCTCCCGGCTCCCCGTCAGGCCGGCCGCCTGCTGGGCGGAGAGACGCCCGACCGCGTACGGTCGCTTCTCCAGGCATTGCGCGAAGACGCCAAAGTGTTATGAATCCGAAAAGGAGGTGTCCCCATGAGCCGTTATGTACTCGTTGTAGCCGAGCTGCGCGAAGGCGCACTTCGCCAAGTATCGCTCGAAGCGGTCGCCGCAGCCCGGATGGTTGCAGGCGAAGACGGCACCGTTGCCGTTTACTTGGCGGGTCATCACCCGCAAGCGCATACCGGCGAGCTGCACCTTGCCGGTACGGACCGGATCTTCGCCGAGGAACTGGCCGCAGGAGAGACGGTTCATACCGAACGGCTGCTGCAGTCGCTGGTGAAGATCGCCGCCTCGAACCCGCCTGCCGCGGTCGTGCTCGGACATACCGCCTTGGGCCGAGATATTGCCCCGCGGCTGGCCGCCCGGCTCGATGCCGGCCAACTATCAGACGTCATCGCGATCACGCCGGAGCAAGGCACGCTCGCCTTTACCCGTCCGATTTACGCCGGAAAAGCTTTCGAGAAACGGATCTTTCTCCGCGAGCCATGGGTCGTCACGATCCGGCCGAACAATTTCCCGTGCAAGCCGGAACGAAGCGCCGCCGAGGAGCCCGAATCGGCCAGTTGCGCAGTCGAAGCGGTCCCCGCTCCGGACAGCGGCGGTCTGCGCACCGTCATCCGGGAGGTCGTCCGCCGAACGGCGGGCAAAACCGATCTTGCGGAAGCGAAAATGATCGTGTCCGGCGGACGCGGGGTAAAAAGCGCAGACGGCTTCCGGCCGCTGGCGGAGCTGGCGGATGTGCTCGGCGGAGCCGTAGGCGCTTCGCGCGGAGCATGCGACGCCGGCTACTGCGATTATGCGCTGCAGATCGGCCAGACGGGCAAGGTCGTGACGCCCGAGCTGTACATCGCTTGCGGGATCAGCGGAGCGATTCAGCATGTAGCCGGGATGAGCGGTTCGCGGGTCATCGTCGCGATCAACAAAGATCCGGAAGCGCCGATTTTTAAAATCGCCGATTACGGAATTGTCGGGGATTTGTTCGAGGTCGTGCCGCTGCTGACCGAGGAGTTCAAACGTCAGTTATCCCCGGAATAAGCGGATATCCCGCCGCATGCACCTTTTCCGCGATAATCCGGTACCCTTCCGCATTCGGATGAAACCGGTCGTCCGCGAGCAGGTTGTCTTCCTTGCCGAGAAACTGATTGTACACATCGATGACTTGAACGTCGCCCGCATGAAACGAACGCAGATGCTCATTGAATTTATTAACCCAAAACGCCGCTTCGGCAAATTCCGGGAGCGGATTGTACAGTCCCAGCACGCGGACGAAGTAAGGATCGCCTCCGGCTTTTATCGCTTGGATCGTTTCCAGGATCGAGTCGATATTCCGCTGGTACGCCTTTAAGGCGGACACCAGATGCCGCGTATCGCTATCGAAGAAATAATGCTTTGCCGCCTGAATCAGATCGTTTCCGCCGGCGGTCAGCGTAATGATCGTTGACCGCTCCGCAGCGGAACGCACCTGCCCGTTCGTCCGGACCGTTTCGAGCACTGCGCCGGTCGTCGCCCCGCTGATCCCCGCATTTTCCGTCCGCACCTGCCGCCCGTAGCCGGTCTCAAGAAGCCGGGCATACCGGTGTACGAAACTGTGCTCCGGAAGTGCTCCCACTCCTGCCGTCAATGAATCGCCAATCGCCAAATACGCAAGCTCCCGCTTCATGAAACCTACCTCCACACGTCGTCATTGCTATACCATATTCAAGAAACGCCGAATGGGCCCCGACGCCAAGCAAAGTTTTCTTCCCGGAGACAGGCTCCCGGTTCGCATTGCGCCGCTCTTTCCTGTTACAATGGGGATATAACGCTATGGAAACGGGGGAGCCAGGATGAAACAGACCATCTGGAACACGATCGAACATCACGCGGACGCGCTTAAGGAAATCGCTCTGTTCATCGGTGAACATCCCGAACTCGGCCACGAGGAAGTGCTGGCGTGCGGGAAACTGACAGATAAGCTCAGACAGCACGGTTTCCGCGTCGAGACCGGAATACTCGGCCTGGATACCGCCTTCATCGCTACGTACGAATCGGACAAGCCCGGACCGACGGTCGCTTTTCTGTGCGAATACGATGCGCTGCCCGGACTTGGACATGCATGCGGCCATCACCTGATCTGCACGATGGGAATCGGGGCGGCGATCGGACTGAAATCGGCGATCGATACGACCGGCGGCACCATACGCGTCTACGGAACGCCTGCGGAGGAGACCAAAGGCGCCAAAGTGCCGATGGCCGAAGCCGGGTTGTTCGACGATGTCGATCTGGCGCTGATGGCGCATCCGTTCCACCGCTACGAGCAATCGGGTTCCTCTCTGGCGATGGACGCGCTTCAGTTCGAATATTACGGCAAATCGGCGCACGCCGCCGCCAATCCCCAGGACGGAGTAAACGCGCTCGACGCCGTGCTGCTTCTGTTCAACAGCCTGAACGCGCTCCGGCAGCAGCTCGAAAGCCATACCCGCATCCACGGCGTCATCACGGACGGCGGCAAAGCTCCGAACATCATACCCGACTATGCGTGCGCGCAATTTTATGTACGGTCGGCGAACCGTCCTTACACCGACGAGACCGTGCACAAAGTGATCCGGTGCGCTGAAGGCGCTGCGCTGCAGACGGGGTGCACGCTCAAGACGAGCAATTACGAATATTCGTACGACGAGCTGCGGACGAACGAACCTTTGTCGGAGGCGTTCACCGCCAATTTGCACGAGCTCGGAATTGCGGCCGACCGCGTATTTTCCGGACAGGACCACGGTTCGCTTGATCTGGGCAACGTATCCCGCCGCTGTCCGGCGATCCACCCGTTCGTGCAGGTCGTTGATGAGCCGTTCATGCTGCACACGCCGGAATTTCGCGATCACGCGATGATGAACCGCGCGCTGGACGGGATGATCCTCGGCGCCAAGGCGCTTGCAGGCGCCGCTTGCGATGCGGTGGCGACTCCGGGCATGCTGGAGCGGATTCGCTTGGCGTTTGAAGCGGACCAATAAAGCCGGGACGGTAGGACCGGATCAGACCCGACCAAACGGTCAGATGCCGACAATTTGTCGGGCCTAACAGAAAGGAGCGTTTTATGATGGGACAAGGATATACGTTCACAATCGAACCCGGATCTTTTTATTCGTTCGAGGACGAAGCCGCTTTAGTGGAGCAGTGCAAGGCATGGGGATTGCTTTCGGAGAAAGCGGCGAAAGCCAAAACATTTTATTACAAAGGGAACGGACTGAACGTCCCTTGCAGCATTATCGGATTGGCCGATCCGATTACCGCAGTCATCGAATTCGACAACAAACAGCGGCATTGCATCCACCCTTCGTATCTGAAAGAAATGCAAGCTTCTACGTTCGGCCGGAGGGTTACAGCTTTGTCGGACGACCCAACCGAAGCCGAAGATGCGGAACCGGCTGCGGCGGTACCGGCGGAAGTGCAGGAGGCTCACGAAGCTCAAGTAGCTCAGGAGGTTCAACAAGTTCAGGCGTCAACGCCGGACGAGCCTGCGGCCGAAGAACCGGCGGCTTCCGTTCCGGAATCGAAGCCCGAGCCGGCAGCCAAAGGAAAAGGTAAAAAGGAAAAGATTCAACTGCCGGAAGAAAAAGTGAAAATGACAGCCACCGTGATGGAATTTACGACAGTGCCGAACCATTTCTCCGATACGGACGACGAAGTTATCATTTACGAAGCGGTAGCCATCACCGAACCCGAGATCGAGCTCGGCTCCGCCTGGTCCAGCCACAGCGCCACTCTGAAAAAGCTGGACCTTGCGGTCGGAGACGTCCTCACCTTCGAAGGCAAGATCGTGGCCAAAAAGCTGACCAAACATCCGGTACCGTATAAAATCAACAATCCGGCCAAGCTGCAAAAAGTAACGGAAGAGTAGTGCAGCCGGTATGCGGGAACATGAAAAGCCTTCAACTCCGCATTGTCAGCGGCAGTTGGAGGCTGGTTTGGTTTGTTCTGAACACTTTGCACAATTATGGAGAGATTGCAAGGAAAGGATCGGATTTCGGATTGCTGCGGAGGTGTGGTTCTTTCACCGGAGTCACTTAGCACGCTTTAGAAGTTCCTTCCGTTTGGCGCTACACACCGGCCGGCCGTTACTGCGTTACATAAGCGAGCAGCAAAACGGCCGTATTCGCAATCGCGTCTTCGTGAGTCCGCTCCATGCCGTGGGAGGCGTGTACGCCCGGACCGATTAACGCTGCCCGGATGTTGCTGCCGCCACGAAGTGCCGCTGTCGCATCCGAACTGTAATTGGGATATATATCGACGGCAAACGGAATCCGCTCCTCCTTGGCCAGTTCGATAAGCCGCGAAGTCATCTCGTAATCGTACGGGCCGGACGAATCTTTGGCGCAGATGGATACGTCGGTTTCCTTGCATTCCAGATCGTCTCCCATCGCCCCCATATCGACCGCGATCAGCTCCCGGATATCCGCAGGCAACGATGACGATCCGTGTCCGACCTCTTCATACACCGAGATAAACACTTTCACGGTTCGCTCCGGGACGGTTCCCGAATCTTTCAGCGCCTTCAGCATAGCCAGCACGGCCGCCACGCCCGCCTTGTCGTCCAGATGCCGCGACTTGATGTATCCGTTAGCCAGCTTGCGCGTACGAGGGTCCCACGAGATGTAATCGCCTGTCTGAATCCCGAGCTGCGCTACGTCTTCTTTGCTTGCTACACGCTCGTCGAGCCGGATTTCCATATTCACCTCTTCCCGCTTCAACTCTCTTGCGTCCCCGTATACGTGAACCGAAGGTTTTACCGACAATACCGTGCCTTCATACTCCCGCCCGTCGCGCGTATGAACGCGGCAATATTCATTCTCAACCGACTGCATCATATAACCGCCTACCGGAGTGAACCGGAGTGTTCCGTTTGGCTTGACGGACCGAACCATCGCGCCGAGCGTATCGACATGCGCGGAGATGCCGAGCACTTCATCGCTTTTGCCGTGAACGGTAAGGATCGAACATCCCTTCGGGGTCCGCTCGGTTAAACAGCCGAGTGCCGCCGCCTCTTCCTCAACGAGCCCGATAATGCGGCCGCAAAACCCGGAGGGACTGGGTACCGCCAAAAGCCTGAGCAAAATGTCATTCATATATTCGCGGTCGATTCTTATCGCCATGCCTGTTTCCATCCTCTCCTGATTCCGTATCTACGTCCAGTATACCGGATTATCCCTCTCCCGGAAACTTGCGGACATCCGCCGATCGTATGAGATCGGAGCGGCAAGAGACACTATAAGAGTTCCCGCCTGAAGCTGGAACATCTCATAAACCGGGAGGTGAACACCGATGGCAGGACGGAACAATCGGCCGAAAAAGAACGGCCCGGCTGGACATCCTTCGCAACTCGACCAGTATCGCGAGGAATTCGCCTTGGATTTGACCGAGAAACCGGAAAACGAAAAGGAACGCAAAGACAAGACGCGTTACACGCAATAATTGGCGGGTAGTTAACCGATCCCGGTTACGGGGGATTTCACGTTTTACGGTAAAATCAGCATGAAGAAGAAAACCGTCCGGGAAAGATCCGGACGGTCCTTTGACGTGCAGACCCGCAAGTTTGTACCTGGGAGGGAAGCGGTACCTTCGCTCCAACCGCTCATGACTGAGATTTTGCGGGAACAACGCGGCTATACATAATGCATCGTAAAACAACCATTCGTCTGCCGAGCGGGCGGTGTCGTTTTCGCCAAAACGTATGCGCGGGCTCTGAACAAAATAGGAGCTTTTGGCATCTTCTATTTTCGGCCTTCTCGACAAACCGGGTCGGATAGAGGCGGTTTGCCCCCCTTATTTCAACCAATCTGATGGGAATGTACCCTTTTCAGGATTTTAACAGCTTCAAACCGCTCTTAATCTGTGTCCAAACAGGTTTCCGGACAAAATAACGGGTACAAAACGCTCCTATGCGGTTCCTTCCTCCCCCGCTTCAAGCGAGGCAGAAAGGCGAACGGTTGCGCCTTCAGTCCGAACGGATCGGAAGCCAATTCAGCACGCGGCTGATGTACGAATCCCAGAAGCTCCATTCGTGAAGTCCGGGACCTTCCTCGTATGTGACATCGAGTCCGACGTTCCGCGCATGGGCCAGAAACCGCTGGTTGTGCGGATACAAGTAATCTTCCGTCCCGCAAGCCTGGTACAGCTTGGGCTTAGGTCCATCTGACAAGGCTACCTTCTCGGCGAGACGAAACAGATCATCCTGTTCGGGAATGCGGTCCACTTGTCCGAAAATATAGCCGAAATCCCGGCTCCAGCGCTCAGGTCCGTCTGCGAGATCCAAAGCTCCGGATAAGCTCGCAGCGGCGACAAACAGATCCGGCCTGCGAAGCGCCAGCTTAAAGGCGCCATAACCGCCCATAGACAAACCGGCCACAAACGTATCCTCCCGCTTGTCCGACAACGGGAAGAACGCTCTTGCTTTGGCCGGGAGCTCCTCGCTGACGAACGTCCAGTACGGATACCCGCTTGCCATATCCGTGTAGAAGCTGCGGTTGACGGCAGGCATGACGATGGCCACGTTTTTGGTTCTCGCATACCGCTCGATCGCGGTATAACGCGTCCAAGCCGTGTGATCGTCCGACAGTCCGTGCAGCAAATAAATCGTCGGAAGTTTGCGGTCCGTCTGGCCGGGTTTCGGATCGGGAAGAATGACGTTCATCGATACGCCGATGCTAAGCGTATCGGAAGAGAAGCTGCATTGCATAAATGCCATGAGTGCGACCAACCTTTCGGAAATTTACGTTACGTTCAGAACGCTCTCATTATACTGCACTTTTGCCCTTGCTTTCCATCTTTCTACGCTTGATTTCTCCACTCTGTCCGCCTCTGTTGCATCGCGGAGCTGTCTTTAATCGCGCACTTAATTGGAATAAGGATTGAATACCTGTATATGTCTTGTTACAATAATACCGATCCGCATTCATTTTCCGAATACATAAGAATCGAGGGACTCGATTATGATTATCGACTGCCACAACCATCCGGACTGGTACGGGTACAACGTAACCCGCTTTCTGGACAACATGAAGCAGTACAACATCGACAAAACATGGCTGATTAGCTGGGAGTGCCCGGCGGACGAGTACAACCCCGCCTACAACAAAAGCATTCCCGACGCCGGGCTGCCCGACGGTCCGATCTCTTTCCGCCGCTGCGTCTCTTACGCCGAGCAATATCCCGACAAGTTCATTCTCGGCTACGCTCCCGACCCGCGACGACCGGATGCGATCGACAAGCTCGATCATGCGATCAAGCTGTACGGCGTCCGCGTGTACGGCGAGATTAAGCTGCGGATGATGTACGACAATCCGGATGCGATCCGCCTGTTCCGTTTCTGCGGGGAGAAAGGGCTTCCGGTTATCGTCCATATCGACTACGAATTCGACCACGGCTCCAAGTACCCGCGTCCGAACTGGTGGTACGGCGGCGGTATCGACGCATTTGAGCGCGCGGTCAAAGCATGCCCGGATACGACCTTCCTCGGACACGCTCCCGGCTTCTGGGCGCATATTTCCGGCGACGATCAATTCGACAAGGTCGCTTATCCCAAAGGCAAAGTAGTCGAAGGCGGCAAAGTGGGCGAGATGCTGCGCAAATACCCGAACCTGTACTGCGACATCTCCGCCGGTTCTGGGGCCAATGCGTTCAGCCGCGATCCCGAATTCGCCAAAACGTTCCTGACCGAGTTCCAGGACCGCATCCTGTACGGACGGGACTATTTCGACAACGTCCACCAGGAAGTGCTGAACAGCCTAGATCTGCCGGCCGACGTGCTCGGGAAAATTTACTCCGGCAACGCCTTGAAGCTCGTTCCGCTCGACTGATACAATAAGGGAACAAAGGAGCGTTCCCTATGCCTAACATTTGGACTCATTTCATATTCGGCCGCGAGCTGGCGGACCTTGTCGGATTTCAGGCGGCATCCGCCTCTCCGGAGCTCCGACGCGTCTACAATATAGGCTGCCAGGGACCCGACTTTTTATTTTATCATCGCTTCCTCCCATGGCAGAAAACGGCCGGCATGCCCGAGCTAGGAAGCGCCATGCACAGCAGACAATGCGGCCCTTTCCTGCTCGATCTGCTAGAAGCGGTACGGGGCAAGCCGCTTAACGCTCCGGACACGGTGTTCGCGCTTGGCTTTTTGACCCATCATATTCTCGATCGTAATGCGCACCCGTACGTGTTTTATTTGTCGGGCTTCAAGAAGTGGGACCATCAACGGTTCGAGATTTTTATCGATACCCTGGTCGCTCGTACACGGCTCGGGATCGAGACGTGGAACACTCCCGTCTGGAAAGAGATCGACGCCGGCGGCGCACTTCCCGGCGGGATTGCTGCAGTGTTCGAGCGATTGACGCGGCTGCACTATCCGGAGCTTGGCGGACGGTTCACCGCCAGGGACTGGGACGATGCATACCGCGATATGATTCGCGCTCAGAAGCTGTTCCACGACCCGGCCGCGATCAAACGGAAGATTACATTCGGTCAGATCGAACCGTTTCTGTTCAAGAAGGAAGTGCCTGCACTGGACTTTCTAAACGAATCGCGGAAGGAATGGCGGCATCCCTCCATTCTGGAGGAGCGGCATACCGAAAGCTTCTGGGACTTGTGGGAGCTGGCGATCCAGGACGGCGAGCCGCTGATGAGAGCGGCGCTGGACTATATTGCGCCTGAATCGGCTGTCGCAGAGAACGGATCGGCGGGATCAGCAGTTTCGGACCATGCGCATGCTCGCGTCAAGCTGGAAGCCCGGCTTGGCGATATCTCGTACGAGACCGGCAAGCCCTGCTCCGAAGGCCATAAGATCGTTCATGCAAACCCGATGCTTTGACTTCCCAGCGCCAGCGGAACGAAAAACGAATCGAATCAGCCTCCTGTTATCAGCCCTTTTGCGGACAACAGGGGGTTTTCTTTTGCCGCATATGCTGGATTCATGACGAACGAAAGTCCGTCCCGTCGCGGATGTATGAATTACCCACAATCGTTCACACTAAAGCAGATCGGCGATTCTCTAACCTTACATTAAGGAGGAAGGAGCAGCCTAAGCTATGGATCGGGATTTTACCGCACCTCATCCGAAACACACACGACATAGCTCCACGCCTCTGCTGCTTAATCCGCATATACCGTTTTGGCGAAACCGGGTGCTGCAGCTTCTTATTGCCGTTTACGCCGCCTTTTGGATATATATGGCCTTATCGCCGACGAACCGGATGCAATGGTTGATGGAAAACATGCTCCCCGTCGCAGCCGTTCTCGCCTTAACGTTTACCTACCGGAAGTACCGTTTGAGCACGCTCTCTTATTTGCTGCTGTTTGCCTTTTTTTGTCTCCATACGTACGCAGCTCATTATACGTATCAAAGCACCCCGTTCGACGTCTGGCTGAAATCGGCTTTTCATACGGAGCGCAGCTACTTCGACCGGGTCGTCCATTTTGCTTTCGGCTTACTGTGGGCGTATCCGGTGCGCGAACTGCTAGTCCGAAAAGCGAATCTTCGCGGAGTGTGGACGTATGCCGTTTCGGTGTCGATCGTGTTCGGCTGCAGCGCTTTGTTCGAAATACTGGAGATGGTCGTCGCCCTGATCGGCAGTCAAGCCGGCGAAGATTACATGGGCATGCAAGGCGATCTGTTCGACAGCCAGAAAGATATGGCGCTTGGAATGGCCGGAGCCGTCGTCGCCATGGGATTGCTGGGGTGGATCAATAAACACCGGAATACGGCTAGATGATAAAAGCCGCATCCTGGTGGAGCTGCTTGCCCAAGGAAGGATCGGCATCGCGGATGTATTCGCCTGTTCCCCACTTCTGCTGCCTAGTTAGATGCATCGCTTCGCTACAAAACAACCAAATTCGTCTCACCCAACAACCGCATCTAGCAAAAATCGTAAGGGGCCAGCTTCGCGAAAACGCAAATCAGCTGACCCTGTAACAAATAGGAGTCTTTAGCGAGGCTGTCGATTCATTGTGGACAACCAAGTGGAAAGGGAAAAGATTACCTTCTGGCGAGTTTTGTCTGGAATCCCCTACCTTACAATCCTTATGAAATCAAGGGATTCCGGACAACCTGTCTGAGCAGAAGAAGGTAACTTTTCACTTGGAACGGCCTGCTATCACTTCTACACAATGAATCGACAGTCTCTTTAGCATCCTCTATTTTTGCCTTTTTCGGAGGGCAGCAGCTAATAAAGGCGGCTTGCACCCCTTATTTCAACCAATTAGCGGGGGAGTACCATTTTCGGGGATAATAGAGGGTACAGATCGCTCTTATTTTTCCGCCAAAGCGGGTTTTGGACAAAATAGGGTACAAACCGCTCTTATTCGGTTTTGGGTTTGGGTTTGGCCTTGGGTTTGGCCTTGGGTTTGGCCTTGGGTTTGGCCTTGGGTTTGGCCTTGGGTTTGGCTTGGACCATGGCTTTTGGCTTCGCGCTCGCGCTCGCTCTTGCTCATGCCCTGCCCCTGACCATAGCTTCTCCCGGCGCATTGGCTCGGATCAATCGCTCCGCTGGTTGACAGGTGACGAGCTATTAATTGTATGAGAGAATCGAAAAACCGATGCCCCGGAGGGACATCGGCCGATTCTGGTGCGGTGCGGTAAAGAAGAGAAGCTGCAAGCGTCAAACCTCCGCCGCTGCCGCCTCTGCCGCGCCTTTTTGCAAATTCACTTTCATCAGCATAGCGATTCCGACGATGAAAAAGACGGCCAGCGCCAGTATGCCAAGCCGGCTCGAACCTGTCATCAAACCGACTACCGAAAAGACAAACGGTCCGACAATCGCGGAAAATTTGCTGGACACCGTAAGAAATCCGAAAAATTCCGCCGGACGGTCCTGCGGCACGAGCCGGCTGTAGATCGAACGGGCGATCGACTGACTGCCGCCCTGCACCATCCCGACAATAAACGCTAGCGCGTAGAAATGCCAGGTCTCGCTCATAAAGTAACCAAGCAAGACAATCAGCACGTAAACGCTTAACGAAATATATAACGACCGCTTCGAGCCGAGCCGCTCCGCGATTTTACCGAACAGCAGCGTGAACGGGATGCCGACAAACTGCGTAATGACAAGCGCGCCGATCAGATGACCCGTACCCAAGCCGATTTCCGTACCGTAAATCGTGGCCATCGTAATAATCGTGCTGATGCCGTCATTGAAAAACCAGTAAGCGATCAAATATTTAAGCAGCTCCGGATACCGTCTGATCCGCTTAAACGTATCCCGGATGCGGGTAAATCCGATTGCCGTATATTGGCCGATCGTGTGACTGCCTCCGGTTTTTTTATCCTTTACTTTGCGGAACAGAGGCAGCGAGAACAAATACCACCACAAAGCGACCGAAGCGAAGGAGATATAAGTGCCGGTCGTTTTATCCGGCAGTCCGAACCATTGATACTTTTCAATTAACAGCAGGTTGATCACAAGAAGAATCCCCCCGCCGATATAACCGAACGCATAACCTTTGGACGATATGTAATCCCGCTTCTCCGGTACGACCAGATCGTTTAACAACGCATCGTAAAACGAATTGCCGCCGGTAAATCCGATCGTTCCGAGAATAAATAAAAACGAAGCCAATACGTAGTCGCCGTTGCCTACAAATACAAAGCAAAGCGAAGCCACGATACCCAAATACGAAAACATCCGCAAAAATCGGATCTTGTAGCCCGAATAGTCCGCAACCGCTCCCAATATAGGCGTCAGCACAGCAACAAACAGCATAGCAATCGATTGCGTAAGCCCCCAATACGAGGTGGCCAGCTGTTCGTTCTGCAGTGTCGACGCAGCTACGCTGCTGTAGAAGATCGGCAGCACCGCGGCCATCATCGTCGTGGCGAATGCGGAGTTGGCCCAGTCGTACATCACCCATGCCCGAACCGTTTGTCGATCCACGGGAGTCCCCCTTTCGTAGTAACCGCTGTCTTCCGTTATAATCCATCCCCATTGTAACACCGCACCCGGCGGACGCCTACGATTATTTTCGGAAATGGCTGCGCTCTCGCGTCTTCCCAAACACAAAAAGCCGCAGCTTGCGGCGGCTCCTCGCATTATATAGAACATGTAAACTTTCTACACCCTGCGGCGATTCAGATGGACGAACGTAATAGCGAGCGCAAGCACCAGCACGCCGCCTTTAATAATATCAAACGCGTAATAAGGCATGTTCAGCATCGTCAGCCCGTTCAGCAGCACGCCGATCAGCACCGCGCCGAGGAACGTGCCGATGACGTTCGGTTTGCCGGCGCCGAGCACCGAGAATCCGACGAACACCGCCGCTACCGATTCCATCAGGAGCGGAGCGCCTGCATCGATTTGACCGGAACCGACCCGGGCCGCGTACAGCAGCCCGCCGATGGCGGCAAAGCAGCCGGACAGCACATAAGCGATCATCCGGACACGGTTCACAGGAATGCCGGACAGCCTCGCGGCTTCGCGGTTGCCACCCGTAATGTACAGTTGACGGCCCCAGCGGGTGTATTTCAGGAAGATATGAACGAGCGCCACCGCCAGCAGCATCAGCACGACGGGTACCGGCACGCCGAGCAGCTCTCCTTGGCCGATCCACTTGAACGATTCGAGAAACTGCCCCGGCGCTTTGGTCCCGTCGGTCATCTGCATGTTGTTGTAGATCGCGTATCCCTTCGTATACGTCTTCTGAATGCCTCCGACCATATACATCACCGCCAAAGTGGCCAGCAGGTCGGGAATCCGGAAGCGGATTATGAGCAGCGAGTTAAGCAGTCCGATGACCGCGCCGATTAAGATCGGAACGAGAATGACGACGATCAGCGGCTGCTCGAACCAGACCATCATCGTCGCGGCCGCAACAGTCGTCAGGGAGACGGTCGAGCCGACCGACAAGTCGAAGCCGTCTACGATTTGTGATAACGTCACCCCGATCGCAATAAACGTCACGATCGAGATCGAACGCAATATATCGGCGATATTGCCGTAGGTTAAAAAGTTTTCGTTCGCTATCGAGAAAAAGAGGAATACACCGGCTATGACGACCAGAGCGCCGTACTTGAAAGACAAATCCAAAAGCTTACTTTTCATCCTCCTGCTCCTTTCCGGCGCTTGCGAACAGCAGAATTTGCTCTTCCGTCGCCTCGCCTCGATTAAACTCCTTGACGATCCGGCCGTCGCACATGACAAGTATCCGGTCCGAGATGCCGATGATTTCGTTCATTTCCGAAGACAGATACAGCACGCCTTTCCCTTGCCGGGCCAGCTGCCCGATCAAGCGGAAAATATCGCTTTTGGCGCCGATGTCGATCCCTTTGGTCGGTTCGTCGAACATATAAAGCTTCGCCTCGGTCGGCAGCCATTTGCCGATCGCGACCTTCTGCTGATTCCCTCCGCTCAAGTAACCGACCGTCTGCTCGATATGCGGCGTTTTCACGCCGAGCTGTTCGACGAGCTGTGCCGAATGTCTCGACTCGGCTCTGCCCCGAATCCAGCCGGATGGCGCAAGACGTTTCAGAATCGGCAGCGTCAAGTTTACTTTCACCGACTCCCCGATCAGCACCCCCTGCTGCCTGCGCTCTTCGGGGACAAGCACGATTCCGGCGCGGATCGCATCCTGCGGTTCCTTGAGCTTCAGCGCCGTTCCGTTCATACGGAGCGTCCCCTGATCGATCCGGTCCGCGGCGAACAGCAAGCGGGACAGTTCCGTCTTGCCCGCTCCGACAAGTCCGACGATCCCGACGATTTCCCCGCTGCGCACTTCCAGATCAACGCCGTGCACTTTGCCCGATCCGTGTACGTTGTCCGCCTGGAACAACACGCTTCCGATATCCGCCTGAAGCTTTGGAAACTCCTCCTCCAGCGACTTGCCGAGCATCAGCTCCACGATCTGCGGTGCGGACGTTGCGGACGCTTCTACGGTCGATACACGTGTTCCGTCCCTCATCACCGTAATCCGGTCGCAGATTTCGAATACTTCCGGGAGCCGGTGGGAGATGAAGATCAGGCCGACACCTTCCGACTTTAACGTTCTCATCGTGCGGAACAGGCTCTCGGTTTCCTCCAGGCTGAGAGGAGCCGTCGGCTCGTCCAGGATGATGTATTTTGCTTTCTGCGCCAAAGCTCGAGCAATCAGAACGAGCTGCTTCTGGGAGATCGGCAGCTCGCCTGCCGGCTTGTCGACGGACAGCTTCGTCACGCCGATGCCTGCGAGAATGGCAGCCGCTTCCCGCCGGAGCGCTCCCCAGCTTACAAAAGCGCCGCCCGAGCCGTAGGACAGCCGGTCCAGCATAATATTCTCCGCCACACTTAATCCGGGAGCCAGAGCGGTATCGACCTCCTGGTAGACGCACTGGACGCCCGCACGCTTCGCGTCGATCGGCGTCCGAATCGACACGGCCTGTCCGTCGATCGTGATCGTCCCTTCGTCCGCGGTGTAGGCGCCGGACAATACTTTCATCAGCGTGCTTTTTCCCGCCCCATTCGCACCGAGCAGCGCGTGAACTTCGCCGGAACGCACTTCAAAATCGACGCCCGAAAGCGCACGGACGCCAGGGAAAAACTTGCCGATTTGCTCCATTTTCAGCATTCCGCTCATCGATTTACCAGCCCCTTCCTGCATTCCGCCGATACATGCGAAATCCCACCGGCTTGCCGCCGATGGGAGCTTGTCTATCTAACCTTTATTTCTGAATCTGTTTCTCCAGTTCCTTCACCTTGTCCGACAAGCCTTGCTGGCTGCCGCTCCAGCCTTTGACATAATCGCCGAGCTGGGTCGTCGATACCGCTTTGTCCGTCGGGAGCTGATCGCGGGAGACGAATACCGGTTCCAGCACGACGCTGTCCGGCGCCGACTCGCCCAGAAACTTCTGATACAGGTAACGGGCTTGCACGCGGCCGATATCTTTCGGATCGACGGCAGCGGAGGCGATCCACGGTCCGTTTTTGTCTTGGATCATTTGCAGGTCCTCATCGCTCAGATCGATACCGTATACTTTAATCTCCGTACGACCCGCCTGCTGGATAGCGCGGGATGCGCCTTTGGCAAACTCGTCCCATGCCGCCCATACTGCGGTGATATCGCCTTTGTTCGGATACTTCTTCAGAATCGCTTCCATCTGCGCCTGCGTATCGAGCGCCGTATTGTTCGTAGCCGCTCCGAATGCCGCGATTTCTTTAATATCTTTGTTTTTGTCCATAAACTCTTTGTACGCCAGTTGACGGCGTTCCATCGGAGCGAATCCGGCTACCCAGATTTTGACGATGCTGCCTTTGCCGCCGATATCTTGAGCCATTTTCTCCAGCGTGACCTTCGCCATCTGCTGGTCGCCTTGGGACAATACGGTAACGCCGGGCACTTTCAGATCGGTATCAAAAGCGACGACCGGAATTTTACGCTCCAGCGCCTTTTTCACTCCGGCTTCGAGCGCTTCCGGCTTGCCGTGGTCGATCAGGATGCCGTCGAACTTCTGGTTGACTGCGGCATCCAGGTTCGCGATCATTTTGTTCATATCGGTTTCGGCGCTGAATACGGTCACTTTGCCGCCCAGCTTCTCGACCTGCTCGGTTACGCCCGCTATGTACTGAGCGGAGAACGTTCCTTGGTTAAATTCCATAATTAGTGCAATTTTCTTGCCGTTAAGCGGTGGCTGCTCTCCGCCGCCCCCCGCATTCGTCGCCGATCCTGCAGGCTCCTGCTTGGTCGAGCACGCTGCCAGCATCATAGCCAGCACGACGGCCAGCACGACGGCGATGTAAGACTTTCTGTTTCTCATGGCCTGTTACCCCTCTCCGGTACTCCGTATCTGTGGACCGATTTCTGGAATGACGTACAGATCGGTCTGTATCCATCAATCCCAATCCGCCAGATCGGAATTGATAGATAGTATAATAGCACCGCCCAACGCCGGCGTCAATCATTTTTCGACAATTTAACCTTCTATTCCAATTAAATTAGTTTGTTTTATTGGCGATTGTCACCCAATTGTTATTTTCCCGCTATCTTGCCCCTGCTTATCAGCGATTGTTTTGGCACGCTCCGCCCTCTATACTTAATTGTACTATCGGGAAAAGAGAGGCTTGCCGCTATGAATGTATCGCTGTTATCTCCCTATATACGAACAGCTCTCGATCACACGGCCCCAGCCGGCTGGGTGCTGCACGAGCGTGTCCTGTTCGACTACGAGCTGCTTTACGTAAAGGAAGGGCACATTATCGTGACGGTCAGCGATATTACCTACGAGGGCGTGCCCGGCGACATCTTTCTGTTCAAGCCCCGGGAGCGCCACTCGATCCGGCTTGCTCCGGGATGTCCCGCGCTGCGCCAGCCTCATATTCATTTTGACCTGATCGAACGGCCGGACAGCCCCGAGGTGAAGATCAGCTTTAAGCCAATGGATCAGATGAGCGAACAGGAGCTGCGCTGGTTTCGCGACGACGTGTTGTCCTCGCCGCCCATGCAGTTGCCCAGCCGGGTCCGCCTGCGGAGCAGCGCCCTGTTTGAATCGATGCTGCTCGGCATCGTGGACGAATACGAGCGAAAGCTACCGTTTTATGAAACGAACGTGAAAGGGATGTTCATTCAGCTATGGACGCAGCTGCTGCGCGAATTGTACTGGCAGGAGCACGAACATGTGCTGACCAATATGGAAGCGCTGCAAGCGGCCAAGCTGCATATTTCCCGCAATCTGGACCGCCGCCTGTCCGTCGACGAGCTGGCTGCCGCATCTAATATGAGCAAATATTATTTCATCCGTTCCTTTAAAGGAGCCTTCGGCGTCCCTCCGATGAAATATTACCAGAGCACACGAATCGAAAAAGCGAAGGAGCTTATCCAATTCACGACGCTGCCCGTTACCGAAATCGCGCAGCGGCTCGGCTTCCCGGGCATTCATGCATTTAGCCGGGCCTTCCGCAAGGCGGAAGGGGTCGCTCCCACCTATTACAGGGGAAAGGACCGATAGTTCCGTGTGTCCGATTGCCGCTGGGCAGCCGCCCTCTCCGCTTCCGCCCCGGAGACATATAGTGTAGTATCGTTTGCCGTAAAGGAGCTGGAACCAACATGAGGCCTGTCCCCTTTCCCTATACGCCGGCGCCCGCCTATACGCTCTACGTCCGTCCCGTTGTCGTCTATCGCGACATTTATCATCCGTATGTGATTCGTATTCTTCATCCCGTTCCTTGCATGCCGCTTCCAGCCGGTACCGGCTGCTGCCATGTATCCGGACGCGGCCGGACTTAAGAGACGGTTCCCGCCTCGGCAAAGAAAGTACGCCGCCTTACCATCAGCACGTTATCGTTGTATAAACCTCTTAAAGAGATGCTGCCGGAGTAAAACAATCCGGAGCATCTCTTTTTGTTTGGCGACATAGAAGTCCGATCCGAAAACAGCGAATAGTCTTATTTTTAATATTTGTATTTATTTCCATTAATTCTATTAATAGCACTTTTATAT
>NZ_JBYUPU010000021.1:0-113343 GCF_058135425.1 Paenibacillus sp. MAH-35 | reverse complement strand
CGTTTGGTGATGATGGCGGAGGGGATCCACGCGTTCCCATCCCGAACACGACCGTTAAGCCCTCCAGCGCCGATGGTACTTGGACCGCAGGGTCCTGGGAGAGTAGGACGTTGCCAAGCGATTCACATATTCCCTGATAGCTCAGTTGGTAGAGCACTCGGCTGTTAACCGAGTTGTCACAGGTTCGAGTCCTGTTCGGGGAGCCATGCTTCCATAGCTCAGTAGGTAGAGTGCATCCATGGTAAGGATGAGGTCACCGGTTCGATCCCGGTTGGAAGCTTCTCTCGCATAACGCGGGGGACACACGGCCCGTTGGTCAAGGGGTTAAGACACCTCCCTTTCACGGAGGTAACAGGGGTTCGAATCCCCTACGGGTCATTGTTTTCCATAAAGTAATGTTACCGATGATTACATAATGGGCTTACTTTATGGCAAATCTACTGATGAGGACGCTTAGCTCAGCCGGGAGAGCATCTGCCTTACAAGCAGAGGGTCGGCGGTTCGATCCCGTCAGCGTCCACCATAATTCGCCGCTGTAGCTCAATTGGTAGAGCAACTGACTTGTAATCAGTAGGTTGGGGGTTCAAGTCCTCTCGGCGGCACCATCTCAGTACGTTGGGGATTAGCCAAGCGGTAAGGCAACGGACTTTGACTCCGTCATGCCTAGGTTCGAATCCTAGATCCCCAGTATTCCCTTCATGAGAGCCATTAGCTCAGTTGGTAGAGCACCTGACTTTTAATCAGGGTGTCGTAGGTTCGAGTCCTACATGGCTCACATTTAATTAAGCGCGTGTGGCGGAATTGGCAGACGCACTAGACTTAGGATCTAGCGGGCGACCGTGGGGGTTCAAGTCCCTCCACGCGCATCTTTTCTTCATACGCGGACGTGGCTCAGTGGTAGAGCATCGCCTTGCCAAGGCGAGGGTCGCGAGTTCGAATCTCGTCGTCCGCTCCATATATGATGTGCCCTTAGCTCAGCCGGATAGAGCGTTTGACTACGAATCAAAAGGTCGGGAGTTCGAATCTCTCAGGGCACGCCATTTTTAATCACATAGCTTGGTATCGGGACGTAGCTCAGCTTGGTAGAGCACCTGGTTTGGGACCAGGGGGTCGCATGTTCAAATCGTGTCGTCCCGACTTTTCTTTTTGCGGGTGTAGTTCAATGGTAGAACTCCAGCCTTCCAAGCTGGTAGCGTGGGTTCGATTCCCATCACCCGCTTTCATATTTCGCCGACAAAGCTCTGAGAAATCAGAGCTTTTTTTGTTGTTTGAGACGTTAGGATTTAGTTTTCATTGTACATAAGTCGTCCATCGGTTAGAAGAAGCGTATGTTCACCCGGCAGGGGAATGTTGCTTCATTATTCTGAATTGGACTCGCATGAGACAAGCGCGTTCGAACGTTGGTATCCCCAAAAACTACCTTAACACTTGGATATAGATTTCTAACGTGGGTAAAGTATGCTTGAAGTGCAAGAAATGGATACCGGGAACAAGCATCTTGTCGGATTTTGCACTTGAATTATCGCCCGTTAACCAATAAGATAGAAAGGACATAGTTGTATGAGTGGCGGTACGTAAAAGGCATTCGGCAGTTGGGTGTGAAATCGTGACCGTGAGGTCTTTTTTTGCGTGTGCCCGGGTGCTCCGATGTTTCTACATCGGGAAATCGGGTTATTACTGCGTGATAGCAGTTATGCCGTGATAATTGCCGAATGACCTAGGGGATGGAGGGAAACATGATGACGGAAGTAACGATCGAACCGAATCAAGGCAATTCGAGCCATCATCTGCTGCGCAGGGACGTGCGCTTTCTAACGACCATACTGGGGGAAGTGTTGATCCATCAGGGCGGCCAGGAGCTGCTTAGCCTGGTCGAACAAATCCGCGAGATGAGCAAAACGCTCAGAGCTTCCTACGAGCAAGCTTTGTTTCAAGATTTCAAAACCGTAGTCCGTTCGCTCAGTCCGGAAGACCGGCATAACGTCATTCGCGCTTTTGCGATTTATTTCCAATTGGTGAATATTGCCGAGCAGAACCACCGCATTCGCCGCAAGCGCGATTACGAGCGTTCCGCGGGCGAGAAGATTCAGCGTGAATCGATCGAAGGAATCATCGCCGAGCTTCATAAGGACAACGTGCCTCCTTCGGAACTGCAAGATATTTTGCAAACGATCTCGCTTGAGCTCGTAATGACGGCTCACCCGACGGAAGCGACGCGGCGTGTCGTTCTGGAGATTCACCAGCGGATTGCAAGCGATGTGATGAAGCTGGACAACCCGTCTCTGACGAATAGGGAAAGAGAACAGCTTCGCGAGAAGCTCGTCAGCGAAGTGCTTACCCTGTGGCAAACCGATGAACTTCGGGATCGCAAGCCAACCGTACTCGATGAGGTCCGCAACGGACTGTACTATTTCGATGAGACGCTGTTCGATGTTCTCCCGGAAGTGTATCAGGAGCTCGAACGCTGCTTGAATAAATATTACCCGGATGTCGACTGGCACGTTCCTGCGTTTTTGCGGTTCGGCTCCTGGATCGGCGGCGACCGTGACGGAAACCCGTCCGTAACCGCGCAGATTACTTGGGAGACGCTGACGATGCACCGGCAGCTCGCTCTCCAGAAGTACGAGCAGCAGCTCGACGAACTGATGAACCATCTGAGCTTCAGCACGAACATTGTCAAGGTGACTCCGGAGCTGCTTGCCTCGATCGAGAGCGACAAGGAGCACATCCGCTTGAAGTCCGAGGACGTATGGCGTAACGATAACGAGCCGTATCGGATCAAGCTGAAGTATATGGTCGAGAAGATTATCAACGCACAGTCTCACGGTACTAAGAACAGTCAGGCCAAATACACGACTCCCGAGCAGTTTCTCGAAGACTTGTGGCTGATCGATCGCAGTCTGCGAAGCCATTACGCGGGGTATACGGCGGATATTTACATTCGGAAGCTTATCCGTCAGGTCGAGTTGTTCGGCTTCCACCTGGCCGGTCTGGACGTCCGTCAGCACAGCAAGGAACATGAAGCTGCGATGGGCGAGATTTTAGCCAAAATGAATATCGTCGACAACTACGCGGCGCTCTCCGAACAGGAGAAAATCAAGCTGCTTAGCGATCTTTTGCTGGACCCGCGTCCGCTGATGTCTCCATACCTGGAATATTCGGAATCGACGCTCGAAGTGATTAACGTGTACAAAACGATCAAGGCTGCACAAGCCGAGTTTGGACGCAAATGTATTACGACGTATCTGATTAGTATGACTCAGGGCGCAAGCGATCTGCTCGAGGTTATGGTACTGGGCAAAGAAGTCGGTTTGTATCGCCGGGAGTCAGACGGTACGGTCCATTGTACACTGCAGCCTGCTCCGCTGTTCGAGACGATCGACGACCTGCATGCAGCGCCAGGCATTATGGAGACGGTCTTTAACATTCCGGCGTACCGGAATAGCATCCCTGATTTTAACCATATCCAGGAGATAATGCTGGGCTACTCCGACAGTAACAAGGACGGCGGCGTCATTACGGCCAACTGGGAACTGCGTGTCGCGCTTAAGGAGATCACCAAGGTCGCCAAGCGCCATCAGGTGAAACTTAAGTTTTTCCACGGACGCGGAGGAGCGCTCGGACGCGGCGGTATGCCGCTGAACCGGAGCATTCTGGCCCAGCCTCCGGAAACGATCGGCGGCGGTATCAAGATTACCGAACAGGGTGAAGTGCTATCTTCGCGTTATGCGCTCAAAGGCATCGCTTACCGGAGCCTGGAGCAGGCTACGTCGGCGCTGATCGCTAGCGCCCATCTGTCGAAGCACCAGCAGGTGGACAGCAACGAGCACGACTACGAAGTCATTATGAAGTCGATCTCCGAGCAGGCGCAAACGAAATACCAGGATCTGATTTTCCGCGATCCGGATTTCTATACGTTCTTCAAAGAATCTACGCCGCTGCCGGAGATCGGTGAGCTGAACATCGGTTCCCGTCCGGCCAAGCGGAAAGGCAGCGACCGGTTCGAGGATTTGCGCGCCATCCCATGGGTGTTCGGCTGGACCCAGAGCCGGTACCTGCTTCCAGCCTGGTATGCCGCGGGATCGGGCCTGCAAACCTTTTATCAGGGCAAGCCGGACAATCTGGAGACGCTCAAGCAGATGTATGTGAGTTGGTCGTTCTTCAGCTCGATGATCGATAATCTGCAGATGGCGCTTGGCAAGGCGGACTTGCTGATCGCCAAGGAATATTCGCAAATGTCCAGCAACCAGGACGCTGCGAAACGGATCTTCGATCAAATTAACGACGAATATGAGCTGACGTCCCAGCTTATTCTGCAAATTACAGGCCAGAACGAAATACTGGACAACCAGCAGGTTATTCAGGAATCGATCAAGCTCCGCAATCCGTACGTAGATCCGTTAAGCTACTTGCAGGTACAGCTGCTGACCGAGCTTCGCTCGCAGTCTGACAATTCGAGTGAGACTACGGAATTGCTGCGCGAAGTGCTGCTGACGATTAACGGAATTGCAGCCGGCTTGAGAAATACAGGCTGATCGAGACTTTTTACCATCGGATGACGAGTCGCAAAGTCGGGAACGTTTCTGAACAGAGACGGTTCTCGACTTTTTTCATGAAAAAATGTAAAGTGATAAGAGAGCGGTATGTCCGCCTGCGGGAGAGAGTGACTCGGCTGATCAGGTGCAGCATCCTGCATGGTTCTGGAGCGCATCATGCTCGTACCGTTCGGCGCATCCTGTTAGGTGATGCTGTCTCTGTATGTCAAGATGGCGTGCCACGGAGGGTTGACGAACGTCCGGCTCAGCGCTGGTCGTATATCGATGAGTACGGCAATTTTGCGGTGGATAGTATTGTTTATTCCGAAAGCGTGAGCGAATCGGTTCCGGGAGCCTTGGACCCGGCTGGCGTCGGTCGGGCTATTCGGTCTGACGGTTTACCCCGTTTTTCTATAACCGTGGTGGTCTCGATTGAACGTATCTTGGTCAATTGGGTTTTAAGTTTCAATTAACGTGAATAACGATTGTGATGGAGTGCGTATATACCCGGAGCTCCCGACTTTATATCGGTTATTGCGGCAGTGTTAGTTAAGGAGCGGTACTTGGTTCACGGTAGAGACCAGATGGTCTTCTGTGGGCGAACCGGTAATGCCCGTCCAGTGGGCGGGAGTTGTTTTCATACTTCTCGGAATCGTCGTTTCCGAATCTTTGTTCTTCCCGGGCCTGAACAGCCAGGGTGAGCGAAGGAGCGGGGCGTGAGCCGGGATGGGGGGCATGTCGGTGAATTTTGTGGAAACGAGGCTGGCGAAGCTGGCTCGCAATGGCGACCGTCGGGCGTTTGCCGAACTGGTCGACCTTTATAAAGATAAAATTTATCACCTGGCCTACCGGATGCTGCATAATGTGCAAGAAGCGGAGGATGTGGTTCAGGAGACGTTTTTGCGCGTATATACGAATTTGAACCGCTTTGACGATACGCAGAAATTTTCGACGTGGATTTACCGGATCGGAACGAATCTGTGCATCGACCGTCTGCGGAAGCGCAAGGCGTCGTATTCGCTGGACGCCGAAGTCAGCGACAGCGAAGGAACCGATTGGTACTCGATGCTGGCGAGCGGGGAGCGGACGCCTGAAGGGGAGTTGCTGCTGTCGGAGACGCAGGAGCAGGTGCGCAAGGCGATCGATGCGCTGCCGGAGAAGTACAAGTCGGCGGTGATCCTCCGGTATTTGCACGATATGTCGCTGCAAGAGATCGGCGAAGTGCTGAATATGCCGGTTACGACGGTAAAAACCCGCGTTCACCGCGGGCGCGAATATTTACGGGAACGGCTGGAGAAAGATTCGCTGCTGTAGGCCCGATAAATAATTTGGGTTTCTGGAGAAATTGTTGAAACGATTACGAAGCAGTCACGTATTGTACGATACGATTCGTTATGCACTAAAATGTAAGGAAAGGAGTGGCACGAAAGATGAACTGCAAAGAAGCCATCCTTTTGATGCACGACCATCTGGACGGAAACCTGAACGGTCCTGAAGCGGCGGAGTTGAAGAAGCATCTGGGAACATGTCCGGGCTGCCGCGAGCGTTATGCGAAGCTCGACAAGGCGGGAGCGCTCGTCTCCTCCTTGAAGCCGGTACCTCCACCCAGTCATTTGACCACCGCATTCATCATGCAGGGCTTGCCCGCTCCGGCCAAACGCATCGTCTGGATGAAGTGGGTTCGTCGGCATCCGGCAGCCTCGGTTGCTGCGATCTTCTTCGTGGTCATGCTCGGCAGCTTCCTCTCGATGTGGAACCAGAATACAGAGCTTGTCGTACACGGTGACATGGAACAGCTCGTCATCAGAGGACATACCGTCGTCGTTCCGGAAGGCAAGACGGTACAAGGCAATCTGATCATAGAGAACGGGCAGGTCGAAGTAAACGGCAAGATCAACGGCAATTTGACCGTCATTGACGGCAATTACGCCCTTGCCTCCACCGCTCAAATATCTGGCGATATTACGAGTGTCAACCAGGCGGCGGAATGGATCTGGTACAAGGTGAATCAAATGATATCGTTATTTACGAAATAACCCCGTATGCTGCAGCGAGCTCCAATTCGCCGCCGGCATGCGGTTTTTTTTATGAACAGGCAGGACAAGCGGGCGTTTGGATTGTTACCGGGCTAATTGCGGGCATGCAAGATCCGGACAAGTCCGATCAGGATCAGGGCCGGACGTCTCATGCTGCACGATTCGCGCCGCGGCTCATGGATAGACATGCTGCAACATTCGAGCCTTCAAGTTTTTCGGAAAGAGAGGTTTTTTGCTGAAAATATGGTATGATTTAAAATGACGCGACAAATTGCAAAATCCCGCGGCATCGGTCCGCCAGCCGGACTGCGAACAGACATAGAGAGGCTCCTGTGGGCCCATGGGGGAACTGGGATGGAACTATTAACGGAAATCCGAATTAAAGATATAATCGATATCCTGATCGTCAGCTACGTCATCTACCAGCTGATTCTCCTTATGCGGGGGACGCGCGCGATTCAACTGCTGCAGGGGATCGTCGTCGTTGTCCTTGCCTGGGCGCTCAGTATATGGTTTAACTTGAATACGCTCCAGTGGATGATGAACCAGATGTTCACCTTCGGGGTGCTGGCGGTTATTATCATCTTCCAGCCGGAACTGCGCCGGGCGCTGGAGCAGCTTGGGCGGGGGAAGCTGTTCAGCCGCTCTTCCACGGACGAGGAGCATGAAGTGACGCACCGGATCTCGCAGATCTTGAAGGCGGTCAATTATTTGTCCAAACGCAAAATCGGGGCGCTGATCGTATTCGAGAGGGAAACCGGGCTGAACGATTATGTGGAGTCGGGCATTCAGCTGGATTCGCAGATCACATCCGAACTGCTGATCAATATATTTATTCCGAATACGCCGCTGCACGATGGAGCCGTCATTATCCGGAAAAGCCGTATTATGGCCGCAGGCTGTTACTTGCCTTTATCGGAAAATCCGTTCATTAGCAAGGAGCTTGGGACACGTCACCGCGCGGCGATCGGGATGAGCGAAGTGAGCGATGCGATCTCGGTAGTCGTCTCGGAGGAGACGGGTCAAGTTTCGCTTGCCCTCAACGGCCAGATCGTGCGGGATATCAAGGAGGAATCGCTCGTCTCGAAGCTGTTCGAGGAATTGAAGCCGAAGGCCAAAGCCAAGGAGAAAACTCCTTTCTGGAAGCGGAAGAGAGGGGATACGCAGCATGATGGATAAATGGCTTCGCAATACGAATGTCGTAAAAGTGATCGCGCTCATGTTGGGCATCCTGCTGTGGGCCGTCGTACATCTGGATAGTAAATCTACGACCGGCGGAGGCTTCTCCGCTGCCGAGGAGAAAGAAATTTACAACGTCAAAGTAACGCCGGTGTTCGACGGCAACAAGCTGCATATCGAATCGATGGACCCGACGGAAGTCATGATCCGGGTGCAGGGCAAGGAAGCCGCTCTTAAGAAAATAGGCGTCACTCCCTATCAGATCGTACTCGACTTGACTAACGCGAAGGTTGGCGAGAATACGGTGACGCTTGTCGCGAAAGATTTTCCGACAGGGGTTAAAGTATCGATATTCCCGCCGTACGCGAGAGTCGTGCTGGAAGAGAAGCAGATGAAGGAAGTGCCGGTTCAGGTCGATCTGATCGGCAACCCGGCTAACGGCTTCAAGGCCGGCCAGCCTGTAGCGAAGCCGGGGCGCGTCATACTCACGGTGCCTAGCGGCCTGATGGACGAAGCGATCACGGTGAAAGCCGAGGTTAATGTCGACAACGCGCAATCCGCAGTTACGAAGCAGGTGAAGCTGGTGGCGCTCGATAAGAACGGCAAGGTGCTGAATGTCTCGATCAGTCCGCCTGTCGTCGATGTAGAGGTGCCAATTACCCAACCGTTTAAGAAGATGCCGATGCAGCTCAAAATCGTCGGCGAACCGGCGCCGGGGTACAGCGTCTCCGCCTTCCAGTCTTCGATCGACCAGATCACGGTCTACGGGCCGCAGGAGCTGCTCAATACGCTAGATTTCTATGAAGGACCGCCGATCGATTTGAACGGGCTGAAGGAAAACAAAGACTTCACGCTCGATATTCCGCTGAAGCCGAGAATCACGCTGCTCGATCCGACCAAAGTGGAGGTTAAAGTTCAAATTGTGCCGTCCGATAAAAAGACGCTGGAGCAGGTACCGATTACGATTATCGGGCAAAACAATAATTTCGACACGAAAATCAAAACGCCGCAAGGCGGTACGTTGAATATAACGGTGGAGGGCTCGCCGGCGACGCTTGCGAAGCTGAAGGCCCAGGACATCCAGGCGATCGTCGACGTAAGCAACCTGCCTCCGGGCGAGCATACGGTGAACGTAAACCTGAATCTGCCGCAATTCGTCAAAAAGGTGGAACAGGATACGAAAGCTGTAGTGGAGATTACCGCAAAGTAATCTCCGCTGCGCGATCGACCGTGTTTTGACGAAGGAAAACGCCGAAGCCTAGGAACTACAGATAAGCCGGTGCAACCAAAGGAGAGGAACTAGTCGAATGGGAAAATATTTTGGAACGGACGGGGTTCGGGGTATAGCGAACAAAGAGCTGACTCCGGAGCTTGCTTATAAAATCGGCCGCTGCGGCGGTTATGTCTTAACCCAGCATGCGGAGAAGCCGGTTGTGCTGATCGGGCGCGATACGCGCGTCTCCGGACCGATGCTCGAGGCTGCGCTTGTAGCCGGCCTGTTGTCGATCGGGGCGGATGTCGTGCGTCTGGGCGTCATCTCGACGCCGGGAGTGGCTTACATGACGAGAACGTCCGGAGCGGACGCCGGTGTTATGATATCGGCTTCCCATAATCCGGTGGAAGATAACGGGATCAAGTTTTTTGGCAGCGACGGATTCAAGCTGTTCGATGAGACGGAGCTGGAGATTGAGCGGCTGCTTGATGCGGCGACGGATGAACTGCCGCGCCCGGTAGGCGGCGATTTGGGCACTGTCAGCGACGATCCGGAAGCGAAGTTCCGGTATGCGGATTATTTGAAGACGACGATCTCCCGTTCCTTCCAAGGATTTAAAATTGTACTCGATTGCGCGCATGGGGCGGCCTACGAGCTCGCTCCGGCGATATTCCGCGATCTGGGAGCCGACGTTCATACGATCGGCGCGGAGCCGAACGGCCGTAACATTAACGATAACTGCGGATCTACGCATCCGGAAGATCTGAAGCGCGAAGTGCTGCGTCTGGGAGCCGATCTGGGCCTCTCGTTCGACGGCGACGCGGATCGTCTGATCGCTATCGACGAGACGGGCGAAGAGGTCGACGGGGACTATATGCTGAGTATTTGCGGAGAAGCGATGAAACGGGCGGGAACGCTCAAGAACGACACGATCGTGACGACGGTCATGGCGAACCTCGGCTTTTTCAAAGGCGTCGAGCAGCTTGGCATGAATGCGGTGCAGACGGCGGTCGGCGACCGGTATGTGATGGAGGAGATGCGCAAAGGCGGCTACAACCTCGGCGGCGAGCAGTCCGGCCATATGATCTTCCTCGATTATAATACGACCGGAGACGGCATTCTGAGCGCGTTGCAGCTCGTACAGACGGTTGTGGAGTCCGGCAAGCGGCTGAGCGAGCTCAAAAGCCTGATGAGCAAATATCCGCAAGTCCTCGTCAATGTGAGGGTCGCCGATAAGAGCAAGCTGAAAGGCAATGCCGCGATCGAGCAGACGATCCGCGATGTCGAGCAGCGTTTCGCAGGCAACGGGCGTGTCCTCGTTCGGCCGTCGGGCACAGAGTCGCTCGTTCGGGTCATGGCCGAAGGACCGGACAAAACGACGGTAGAATCGTACGTAGCGGAAATTGTCGAAGTTGTTCAAAAAGAATTGGTTTAATGCTATTATTCGATACGTTATGTATCATAAAAATGAGTCCTCCGGACGAGCTTCCGGGGGATTTTTATTCATTTATCCCGGAAATCTGCGATTTTTGCAGGTTGCGCTAAACCGTCAAATTGAATATGATGTTACTATCACTTTGAAATGGAAAGGTGGGCGGAGGTTGTACGCGGTACAAGCGCCTGCGCTTGCCTGCGGTCGCCGGAACGGATGAGGGCGTGCCGAGCAACAGGCGAGCGGACGAGGTAGAGGTGTTCGGAATAATCGGCGGGGACCTCTCGGCAGCAGCATCAGGCCGTAAGCGGAAATGGAAAAAGCTTGGGCGACCGGGCTCACAAAGCTTCCGCAAGATGCGAGATACGAATATAAACAACGGACCGGCGGGGACGCCTCCATGAACGGAAATAGGGAGGTCTGGTTTCCTGCGGTCCGCTACGGAATAGTATGACAACTCACAGCCTGACGGCGCTCTTTGACAACAGAATACGTTTGCTAAAAAATGGACGTGCGTACGTTTATTTGTCATGCTCGGATGCTGGATATAAAGAGCGCACAGGTTGAATTCATCCATTCATCGGAGGTAGGATACCTATGTGCGGTATTGTTGGATATGTGGGCAAGCGGAATTCGCAGCGTATTTTGATTGACGGCTTAAGAAAGCTGGAGTACCGGGGATATGATTCGGCCGGGCTTGCCGTATTTACAGGAAGCGGACTGGTGGTCAAGAAGGCGCAGGGGCGTCTGGCCGTATTGGAATCGAGACTCGAGCAGGAGCCGCTGAACGGGACGATTGGGATCGGTCATACACGGTGGGCGACTCACGGCAAACCGTCGGACGTTAATTCCCACCCGCATACGGACAATTCCAACAAATTTTCTGTCGTTCATAACGGCATTATTGAAAATTATATGAGCTTGAAAGAAGAGTTGACCGCCAAGGGACATCAGTTCGTCTCGGAAACGGATACGGAGGTTATCTCGCACCTGATCGCCGATCTCTATGAGGGCGATATCGTGAAAGCCGTTCAGCAGGCGGTTAAAAAAATGACCGGTGCCTTTGCGCTTGGCGTATTGACCGAGTACGAACCGGAGAAGCTGGTTGCGGTTCGCCTGGCGAGCCCGCTCATTATCGGGGTAGGCGAAGGGGAAAATTTCATCGGATCGGATATCCCGGCTATTTTGGAATATACGCGAAACGTCTATATTTTAAACGACGGGGAAATGGCTGTTTTGACACGGGACGGTGTCGATTTACGGACGATTGAGGGGAATTTTATTTCCCGGGAAACGTTTTATGTCGACTGGGATCTGATGACGGCGGAAAAAGCCGGATTCGATCACTTTATGCTGAAAGAAATCCACGAGCAGCCGAAGGCGTACCGGGATACGATGGGCAGCCGGATCGACGCCTCGGGCCGGCGTGTCGTTCTGAACGAAGTGAAGCTTACCGCACAGCAAATCTGGGACATTCATAACATTCATATCGTGGCGTGCGGAACCGCTTATCATGCCGGCCTTGTCGGGAAATCGGTCATCGAGCAGCTGGCGCGCATCCCGGTGGAGACCGATGTAGCTTCAGAATACCGGTACCGCTCTCCGATTATTAATGCGAATACGCTCGTTATCGTCGTCAGTCAATCGGGGGAGACGGCCGATACGCTTGCCGCTCTTCGCGAGGCGAAGCGGTGCGGTGCCCATGTCATCGCGATTACGAATGTGGTGGGCAGCTCGGTAGCGCGCGAGGCTGACGATGTGATCGTCACCTGGGCAGGACCGGAGATTGCAGTGGCTTCCACCAAAGCGTATACGTCCCAGCTGATCGCCTTTTACTTGCTGGGACTGCATCTGGCTCAGACGCTCGGTACCCGTGAAGCGGAATATATTGCGGAGACGCTGGACGCGCTGCAGAAGCTGCCGGAGCAGGTTGAGTCGATTTTGAGCCACGCGGAGGAAATTAAGCAGTATGCCGAACAGATCGCGGAGCATAACGACTTGTTCTTCATCGGGCGCGGGCTGGATTATGCAGTAGCTTTGGAAGGGTCGCTAAAGCTGAAGGAAATCTCCTATATCCACTCCGAGGCTTATGCGGCTGGAGAGCTGAAGCACGGGACGCTCGCCTTGATCGAGGAAGGCATCCCGGTGATCGCTTTGGGTACGCAAGAGCAGCTGCTGGAGAAAACGATCAGCAACATCAAGGAAGTAAAAGCACGCGGCGCACAAGTGTTCGGTATCGCGGTGGAAGGCAATGAAGAGCTGCACAAAGCGGTCGACCTCGTCTTTGAGATCCCCCGTACCGTGCCGTTGTTAACACCGGCCTTGTCGGTCATTCCGCTGCAATTGCTGGCTTATTATGCTTCGCTTGCGCGCGGCAATGATGTTGATAAGCCACGTAACCTGGCGAAGTCGGTTACGGTGGAGTGAGGTTGGGCGGGGCATGTCGGGCTGAATGCATAACTGAACAATATACTTTGTAACTGAATAAAAAAAGATTGCAACTCACATACAAAAGCCGAAACAGATTTCAGGAGTAGCTCCTGGATTTGTTTCGGCTTTTTCAAGATGTTTTGATAGTTTGCCATTAATGATTGTGATGGGCGTGTGCATCGGGCGGACTCGCTTTAATGCTGCATAAGAGGTTGTCCTCATGCTTGTGTTTTTCCGATTCCACTTGTAAGGTTACGTGGCGGATGTCTTTATGCTCCAGCATATGTTCCACTTTGTGCAGTAGGGCTTCCGTTTCGTATACCGTCTTGTTCCCATCCACTACGATATGGGCGGTCAGGGCATGCATGTTGCTAGTAATCGACCAAATATGCAGATCATGCACACCTTCGACGCCTTCGACCTTCAGGATCGCTTGCGCAATGTCTTCCACTTTCATATTGCGCGGAGTTCCTTCCATTAATACATGCAGGGAGGATTTGCTCACGAAATATCCGCTGCGAAGGACGAGCACAGCGACGATCACACTGGCCAGCGGGTCAGCCCAGCCCCAGCCGAAGAACATCATGACCAGAGCGGCCGCAATAGCGCCTACAGAACCTAGCATGTCGCTGATGACGTGCAAGAAGGCGCCACGCATGTTTAAATTATGCTCCGTATCGCCGCCGCGCATCATAATCCAGGCAACCAGAATGTTAATCAGCAGCCCGATGGTGCTGATGATGAGCATGCCGACCGTGGCGACTTCCGGCGGGTTGGCAAGACGTTCAATCGCTTCATAAAAGATGTACAGGGAAATGCCGATCAGGGTTAATCCATTGAGCGTAGCCGCTAGTATTTCAAAGCGCCGGTACCCGTAAGTTTTCCCTGTACTCACCGCTTTTTCGCCAAACTTGAAGGCAAGCAGGGCAATGGCTAAGGCCAAGGAGTCGGATAGCATATGGCCCGCATCCGATAATAAAGCCAAGCTGTTCGTAATAAACCCGCCTGCAGCTTCGATCACCATATACGCTGTGATGATCACGAATGAAATCAGCAGTATCTTCTTGTTATTGTTGGTATGTCCATGGTCGTGTCCATGAGAGTGATGATGTTCTGACATAAAAATCCCTCCAACCACTAATATATGAGCATATATTCATATGTATTATTGATCTTATTATAGGTGTATCAAAAAATGAATGTCAAGTAAAAGGTTTTGACTTATAATAGGGTTAGGGGGTATAGTATTATATAGGGTAAAGGAGGCGAGTCTCATGAGCATGAACTTGAAGATCGAAGATCAGGTTAGTCATCAAATCTGCTGCTCAACCGGTGAAATCCGAAAAAGTCATCATTCCGAAAAAGCCAAAAGCAGCTTAACCCATCGCCTGAATCGTATTGAAGGACAAATTAGAGGAATCAAAGGGCTGATTGACAAGGATACTTATTGCGATGATGTCCTGAATCAGATTGCCGCCGCGCAGTCCGCTTTAAAAGGAGTGGGGAAGCTGCTGCTTGAAAATCATCTGAAAACGTGTATTGTGGAGCGCGTTCAACAAAGTGACGAGACGGCCATAACGGAACTGCTGTGTACCATGAATAAGCTAATGAAATAAAGGGTAATGTAAAAGCAATAAAAAAATATTTGACTAGTATAGGGTACGGGGGTATACTATTAACGAAAGCAAGTAATAAGTGAAAATCACTATATAGTTCGTGAAGGGACGGAAGAAACATGAAAAACGTGACATTGAATGTACAAGGCATGAGCTGCCAGCATTGCGTGAACTCTATTGAAGGTGCGCTGAAAGAAATCGGCGTAAGCGGAAAAGTAAACCTGAAGGGCGAGTCGGTCGATGTGTCGTTCGATGAGCAGAAGGTTACCCTGGATCAGATCAAGGAAGCTATTGAAGATCAGGGATATGACGTAGGATAAGCGATTCGACAAGGGAGTGAAGCATTGTGGATACTTCAGCAGCTAAGACGAAACAGTCGTCTTTTCAAATAACAGGCATGACTTGCGCCGCTTGCGCCAATCGGATTGAAAAAGGACTTACTAAATTGGATGGCGTGAGCACGGCGAATGTCAACTTTGCACTGGAAAAAGCGAATGTCACCTACGATCCGGCCAAGGTCGATGTAAAAAACCTGGAAGATACGATCAAGAAGCTCGGATATGGCACGGTTACGGAAGTGGCGCAGTTTAATCTGGAAGGTATGACCTGTGCAGCCTGCGCCAACAAAATTGAGAAAGGGCTTAGCAAGCTGCCCGGCGTAACGAGCGCAACCGTAAACTTTGCGATGGAAACGGCCCGCGTCGAATATTCGGCGGGTGAAATCACGGTTGAGGACATGCAGGAAAAAGTCAAAAAGCTGGGCTACAAAGCTCTGGTCAAGCAGGAAAACCAGAACGCGGGCGACCATCGAGTTCGTGAGATTCGCGGACAGAAGCGGAAATTACTCATCTCGGCCATTCTTTCTTTTCCGCTGTTGTGGACGATGGTAGGTCACTTCTCCTTTACTTCGTGGATTTACATGCCGGATTTCCTGATGAATCCTTGGGTTCAACTCCTGCTGGCCACACCGGTACAGTTCTATATCGGGAAGCAGTTTTATGTCGGCGCGTATAAGGCGCTGCGCAATCGCAGCGCAAACATGGATGTCCTGATTGCGCTTGGAACATCGGCTGCGTATTTCTACAGCTTGTATATGACCATCGACTGGTACATCGCGGGGGATCAAATGCATCATGGCCCATCGCTTTACTACGAAACCAGCGCAGTGCTGATTACCTTGGTCATATTGGGCAAATTGTTCGAAGCACTGGCCAAGGGACGCACTTCGGAAGCGATCAAGTCACTGATGGGGCTGCAAGCGAAGACGGCTCTGGTCGTTCGGGACGGCCAGGAATTAACGATCCCGGTGGAAGATGTTATTGTGGGGGATGTCGTGCTGGTTCGTCCTGGCGATAAAGTACCGGTGGACGGCCAAGTGCTGGAAGGCGTGTCATCGGTGGATGAATCGATGCTGACGGGCGAAAGCCTTCCGGTCGAGAAGAAGGCTGGTGATGCGGTTATCGGGGCTACTATCAACAAAAACGGCGTCCTGCGCATCAAGGCTACCAAAGTCGGCAAAGAAACGGCGCTGGCGCAAATCATTAAAGTCGTAGAGGAAGCGCAAGGTTCCAAAGCGCAGATTCAGCGGGTAGCCGATGTCATCTCCGGCATATTTGTTCCGATTGTTGTAGGGATTGCGATTGTGGCGTTTCTGGTTTGGTACTTCTTCATTACGCCTGGCGACTTTGCCCATGCACTCGAAATTGCTATTGCGATTCTCGTTATTGCCTGCCCGTGCGCCCTCGGTTTGGCTACGCCAACTTCGATTATGGCCGGTTCCGGCCGCGCGGCGGAGCTGGGCATCCTGTTCAAGGGCGGCGAGCATTTGGAACAGACGCACAAGATCAATGCGATCATTCTGGACAAAACCGGCACCGTCACAAAAGGCAAGCCGGAGCTGACCGATGTGATAACGCAAGACAACGAGACGGATTTCCTCCGGCTCGTCGGCGCAGCCGAGAAAAATTCCGAACATCCGCTGGCAGAAGCGATTGTAGCCGGCATTCAAGCCAAACAGATCGAGCTGCCGGCAACCGAATCGTTTGAAGCTATTCCAGGCTACGGCATCAAAGCCGTGGTAGAAGGCCGGGAGCTGCTTGTCGGTACACGCCGCTTGATGGAGAAATATAACGTGGATGCGAAGGCGGCCTATGAGCCGATGTCCCGTCTGGAGGAAGCAGGCAAAACCGCCATGCTGGTCGCAATCGACAATCGTTATACCGGTATGGTAGCGGTAGCCGATACGATCAAGGAAACGTCGAAAGCGGCGGTGAGCCGACTGAAGCAAATGGGCATTGAGGTCATCATGATTACCGGCGACAACGAACGGACGGCCAAAGCGATTGCAGCCCAAGTCGGCATAGACCATGTTCGGGCGGAAGTGCTGCCTGAAGGCAAAGCCGAGGAAGTGAAGAAATTGCAGGCTCAAGGCAAAAAAGTGGCGATGGTTGGCGATGGCATCAATGATGCGCCGGCGCTGGCGACAGCGGACATCGGCATGGCGATTGGCACCGGAACGGATGTTGCGATGGAAGCAGCGGATGTGACCTTGATGCGCGGCGATCTGTCGAGCATTCCCGATGCGATCTTCATGAGCCGCAAGACGATGGCCAATATCAAGCAAAACCTGTTCTGGGCGCTGGGCTATAACACGCTCGGCATCCCGATTGCTGCGATTGGCTTGCTAGCCCCCTGGGTGGCAGGTGCAGCGATGGCGTTAAGTTCGGTATCGGTTGTCCTTAATGCGCTTCGCTTGCAGCGTGTGAAAGTACGACATTAATCAGGAAGTTAGAATGGAGAGAACCCTAACATGAAAAAAAGGATGATGCTTATGTTATCTGGTGCTTTGGCTGTAGGCTTGTTGTCCGCTTGCGGTACGCCCAAGGAGAGTGCGGATGGACATGGCGGTTCCCATCAAGGCGGAGCAATAAGTTCCCTAGCTAACGATAACGGCCATGGGGACCATGGCGGTCAAGATACAGGCGGTCATGCAGCAGATAACTATAAAGCTACCTTTACATTTGCATCAGAAACAGCTAAAGCATCCGAGAACACGAAGCTGAACGTTCAAGTAACAGATACCAATGGCAAAGCTGTTCATGATTTTGAATGGAACCATGAAAAACTGATGCATATCATCATCGTGAATAAGGATCTATCCTACTTCAGCCACATCCATCCCGAATGGGACGGCAAAGGGACGTTTACGGTAGAAACCTCGTTTCCGAAAGGCGGAGAATATAAAGTTTTTGCGGATTTTGTTCCGAAAGGCGGATCGGGCACCACCCTTAGCAAGTGGGTGAAGGTAGAAGGAGAAACAAAACCGCAGGAAAAAGTCAAAGCGGATGCGGAGCTCGTGAAAGTTGTTGATGGCAAAGAAGTCACACTGAATTTAAGCAGCATAAAAGCAAAGGATGAGGCTAAGCTGACGTTTACCGTCAAAGACGAAAAAACGAAAGAAGGCATCCGCAATCTGGAGCAATACCTCGGCGCTGTCGGACACGTCGTCGTTCTTTCGGAGGACGCGGAGCAGTACCTTCATGTGCATCCCGCCAACGAAAAAGCATCCGGACCGGCCGCGGAATTTATGACCGCCTTCCCGAATCCGGGCACCTATAAAATTTGGGGGCAATTCCAGCACCAAGGCAAAGTCTTTACGGTCCCTTATGTCGTGGAAATTCAATAAAGCAAGGGGCGAATGGGAATGGGAGAGATCGTAAAAATTGCAATCAGCCCTCCGGTGCAGCTCGGCGGCAGCCTGTTCACACCCAAACAGCTTGGACTCATCAGTCATCTGCTCGGATCGGAAGCCAAAGTGGAAATGACGCCGTTCAAACAGCTGTATGCGGAGGTGCCGGTGGAGAAGCGTGATGCGATCCAGGCCGAACTGGAGCAAAGCGGACTGGAAGTTAATCCGGCGGGCTTTGTCACCAAAAGCCTGATCGCCTGCAATTTTTGTAAAGGCGCTGAAGAAGCCGGGCTCGCGGCAGCCCAAGCCTTAAACGAAGCGATCGCTGGCATTTCGACACCAATGCCCTTAAAAATCGGATATGCCGGCTGCGCGTTAGGGACAAGTGAGCCGCTGATTAAGGACATTAGCGTGATTAAAATGCGCGATACGTTCGATCTGTACGTGGGCGGTGAATCCAAAGGGCTGAAGCCCATGTTTGCGAAACGGCTTCATTCCGGATTGAAAGAAGAACAATTGGTTCCTGTGGTCATAGCCATCATTGACTTCTATAAGGAACATGCCAAAGGCAAAGAGAAATTCAGCAAATTCGTAGACCGCGTGACGCTGGAGCAGCTGCAACAAATCACAGCATCGGCGTAACGCTGACGAAAGGAGGTGAAAAGCATGCAAGAGGCAACCGTTAAAGTACAAGGCATGTCTTGCCGTTCTTGTGTTCCGAGAATTGAGGGAGCCATCAACGCGATTGGAGCGGAAGGCCACGTTAACTTTGAACAAGGCACCGTCGATGTCCGGTTTGACGAATCGAAAGTTCAGATTTCCGACATTCAGGAAGTCATTCGTAAAAAAGGATATAACGTTGAGGGATAAATAGATGTAAGTTCACCATGTAAGGAGAAAACAAAGATGGACGAACCGGTAAAAATCTTTACGATCCCCACATGCAGTGATTGCAACTTTGCCAAGCGCTACTTTAAGGAAAATGACATTTCTTATACCGATTATAACTGCGAAGAAGACCCGAAATATCCGGAAGAAGTCTGGAACCTCACCGGGAAGCAGATCGTGCCGACGATTGTTTTTGGTGACAAAGTATTTGTTGGCTTTGCGGAAAACCTGAATGAAATAAGCGGCTTGCTGAAAAAGTCATAATGCTTGCTGCAACAAAGCAGCCCACATGTGTAGGGCTGCTTTTTCATTGCTCGCGGCTCATAGTGCGCGGGGTTTCATCGTATTGGCCCGTATCAGTGCACCAACGATCGTATCTCACCGCAGGTGTGTTTCTCGAGGTCGTACCTCTCGAACGGCTCGTCTTCCCCTGGAGTCACCCCAACGCCCCCAACTTCCCTGTCGTAACCCTAACCCTCCAATTGTTATATTTTTCAATTCCTTCTTGCTTTTCTTCCAAATTTCTACTATTATTTGAAATGTTAAAAGGAAGTTGGGCTTTAGTTTGTGGAAAAAATAAAGCTATTGTCCTGCATCCTTAGAAATTTGGATAAATAAGGGAGCGTTTTTCATGGAGCCGCAAATGAGCCATACGCAACAAAACGTTGCTATTGGCAACCAAACCGCGCCGGTCGTATCTTTTAAAGACTGGATGATTACTATTTTGTTAATGGCAATTCCGATTGTAAACATCGTGATGTTATTCGTTTGGGCGTTCGGAGGCAATACGAATCCGAGCAAAGCCAATTATGCAAAAGCGGCTTTAATCTGGGTGGTCATCGGAATCGTACTTAACGTTATCATTTTTGTATTTTTCTTGAGCAGCATGCTTTCCGAAATGTTTTCTTATTATTAATACCGATCCGGAATTCACTTTTGAGTAACGGGAACTTAGGATCAAGTAAACTCTGTTATCATAAAGATGGAACGCGGAGTGCCGGGAAACTGGCATGCTGTCCTGAGGTTCATCATTTAGACTGGGTTCATTGTAGAAACGGAAATAGAGGATGGTTAGTTCATGATATGAGCTAACCTCCTCTTTTTTTGGTTTATAAGAATAGCGCTATGACTTACTGGGCCGCGTCAGCGCGCCTGCCGACGCGGCCGGATGATCTTCGACCGATCTTGCACAGATACTGACGTATCTGACAAAGAAAACGAAGCGGTTCTCCTTTATGCTATAGCTGAGCTCGAGACTCGAATCAATCAAAAAGGGGTGGCTGCATTGAAACGTCAATTGCCAAGAGTAGCTCGAATGTCAGGAGAACAGCCTTCCGCCGCGCGCCGGCGAATCCGGCTGGCCGTACTGCCGCTTGTTGTCGCCATATCGCTTACAGCCTGCAGCACGAATAACGGACAACAAGCAGACCAGGGAGGCAAGCCGAACGTTCCCGAGGTACGTACGGACGAGCCGGCTGAACTCGTCTTTCATTCCAATAACGGCGATTCGGAGGACGCGTTCAACAGCTTGTTCGGCAATGCGCTGCGTAAAAAGTTTCCGAATTACACGATCAAATATATCCAGCAAAAAGCGGGGCAGACGCTGTCCGAGCTGCTGGCGCAAAACCAGACGATCGACATTTTGTTCGCCTCCGCGCCATACATTTTCGGTTTGTTGATGGACTCGGAGCTGCAGTATGACATGACCGAGCTGATCAAGAAGCAGGGAGTCGATCTGAACAAGTTCGAGCCGACGCTGATTGACGGAATCCGGGCGTCCGGAGACGGTAAAATGTATGCGCTTCCAGTTACGAATATGGTCCAAGTCATGTATTACAATCAATCGATCTTCGACAAATTTGGAATCGCTTACCCCAAAAACGGCATGACGTGGGACGAGACGATGGATATCTCCCGCAAGCTGACGCGGAATGCCGACGGGAAGCAAATGCTCGGCTTCGCTTCTTCTCCGGCCCATATTTTGCGCGGCAACCAGCTCTCGAAGCCGTATCTCGACCCGGCTACCGACAAGCCGACCTTTCAGGACGACGCATGGAGATCGCTCCTTCAGCTGTTTTTCGTTAATCCCGGCTCGGACGAAGGCTACAAGAGCCGGGTGAGCGGGCTGAACCGGCTTCCGACCTGGAGAGAATTTACCGACACGCAGGAGATCGGCATGTTCGTGTACAACTCGCAGTTCCCATTCACCGTGCCGAAAGATATCGGGAAGGTGCAGTGGGATCTCGTCTCGCTGCCGGTCTTAAAGGAGAAGCCGAAGATCGGCTCGGCAGCGACGCCGTTCACCATGGCGGTGACTTCGATGTCGAAAAACAAAGAAGCGGCGATAAAGGCGATCGATTATTTGGTGTCCCGGGACAATCAGCTCGATTATTCCAAGCGGGGGATCATGCCGGTTATCAACGACGAGGAAGTGAAGAAGGCGTACGGCAAAGAGTCCGATTTCAAGGATAAAAACTGGAGCGCGGTTTTCTACAACCAATACGCGCCGATGGCCAAATTCTCCAGATACCATCTGAAGGTGGAGAGCATTCTGAATACCGTTCCGCTGGATGTGATGCTCGGCAAGAAAGATCTGAACACGGCGCTGCGCGAAGCGGCGGAGGCGGCGGAGAAGACGATCGCCGAAGTGAAGCGGGGCCGCTGACTGCCGGTCCGGCATGACGACAAGGGTCGGATCGGATAACCGTGTGGTAGCGCCAATTCCTAATCAAGGAGGCTCTGTTCATGAAGATATTTCGGATCAAGACGATTTGCCTGTTATCGTTGCTTGCATTGGTTTCAAGCTTGTTCCCGAACGTTCCGATCAGCAGCACACAGACTGCCTACGCGGCAGGCCAGACGTATTACGTCTCTCCCGCCGGAAGTGATACGAATCCGGGCACGGAAGCAGCACCTTGGAAAACACTCACAAAGGCGGCGGCATCGCTTCAGGCCGGCGATACAGCTGTCTTCGAAGACGGCGTGTACGAGATCAGCCAGACCATCAGGTTCGGAAACAACGGTGCGGACGGAGCGCCGATCACGATCAAGGCGAGAAATAAACAGAACGCGAAGCTGATGTTTTCCAATTTGAACACGACATCCAAGTTTGATTTGACCAATAAGCAATATATCTCGATCGCCGATTTTGAGATCACGCAAGCTGTGAGCGGAACATCGAGCGGGGACATTTTCATCAGCATCAACAACTGCTTGGGCTGCACCATTAGCGGGAACTCGATCCACGGCGCCGGCGGCAAAGCCGTTCAAGCGTTAAGAGGAAGCCATATCGCGGTTGTGGGCAACGAAATGTACGATTTTGTCAACTTTGCGGTGGTGTTGGCCAACATCGACCGTCCGGTCATCGCGGGCAATGAAATAAGCGAGGTGAGTACGGCCATTCTGGTGCCGGCGGGCACGCGCAGCGCGCAAATTTACAACAACCGCATTGTCGCCGCCGAGAAATCGATGCAAACTGCCATCACGCTGGGCGGAAGCTACCCCGCTTCGGTGGCGTATGATCCGAACGGGTACGAGACGTACAACGCAGCTGCCTGGAACAACATCATTGTTGCCAAGCAGCCGGGGTTGATCCATACAGCCGTATCGTTCGCCGGAAGCGTGGACAGCGGTTTCTACCATAACGTAGTCGTCGACGCCACATACGGGGTTCGCTTCACGAAAGGCGGCGGATCGACGGCCGGTTGGGCGCCGGTCCCGACTTCGTCGAAGGTTTACAACAATATTTTCTCGGGCTGCACGGCCGGCGCCGTCAGCCTGGTCACCACGCCGGCCGGCTACTCGCACGACTACAACCTGTATCACAGCTGTGCGAATGTACCGGTCGAGCCGAATGGGGTTTCCGGAGATCCGTTATTTGTAGACCGGCTAAGTGACTGGTATCTGCAGTCGGACAGCCCGGCCATAGGCAAGGGAACGAATTTGAACGTAACCGGATTTTATGGCGAGCTGATGGACGTCTACTTGGATTACGACGAAATGATCCGAACGGAGAAGGTGAACATGGGGATATACGCATACGCTTTGCCAGAAGTGGGAGAGGTTTTGTTCACGGAAAACTATGAGAACGGCGACGGGGCCTGGACGGAACAGACCGGAACGATGCGGATTGTCGAGGAAACCCCGGGCGGCAACAACGTGTTTACCGACCCGAATGCTTCTTCCGCAAGCGGAATCTCCCGTTCCTATGCCGGCTCCATGGACTGGATAAGCTATCAGATGAATACGAGAGTGAAGTTTGACCAATTCCATTATCAGACGGGCTGGTTAACGCTGTACACTCGGTATACGAATATTAACAACTACTACTTGCTGGAGATTCAGGGGAGCCCGGACAGAGGTTATATCGGGCTGAAGAAAAAGGTGGCCGGCACGGTCACTCCGCTGCAGGAGAAAACGAACTGGTATCCTCCAGTCGGCGAATGGATCGATATACGCTTCGTCGTAAACGGCACGGAGATTCAAGTGTTCGTCAACGGCAAGCTGGAGTTGAGCGGTTCGGACGGTCAACTGAAGAATGGAGCGATTGCAGCGGCGGTTTACCGGGCAGATATCCGGATTGACGATATAAGCGTAGCCAAGATCGATGCTCCCGCAGGGTCGGGCGATCCGGGCCCGAGCACCGAACCCGGCGGCACCTATTACGTTTCCCCGACCGGGTCCGATATGAATCCCGGGACGGAAGAGAAGCCGTGGCGGACGATGGCGAGAGCGGCGCAGTTGGCGCAGCTGGGGAATACCGTTATTTTTGAGGATGGCGTCTATATCGAGACCAGTCCGGCCGTTTTTACGCAAGGCGGCAGAGAGAACGAACGAATCGTGTTCAAAGCGCGCAACAAGCATCAAGCTGTGATCCGCTTCCACGATTTGCCGTCAAGGAAGGTCGTCCTGATCGATACCCCTTATATTACGATTCAAGATTTTGAGATGACGCAAAACCGGCGCGGGACCGACACCTCCGATATTTTCATCCAGGTGCGGGAAGGTTCGCATCACGTGCACGTCATCGGCAACAAAATTCATAACGCCTTTGAGGAAGGGGTCAAAGGGTATCTGGTCTCGGATTATTTGGTCGAAGGAAACATCATCTACGATATGGATCACGAAGGCATCGATTTCGTCAATGTCTCGTCCAGCACGATCCGTAACAACGAGATTTACGAGGTCGGACGCGTCGGTCTGCTGGCCAAGGGCGGCTCGTCGGACATCCGGATCTACAACAATTACATCTACAACCGCAATGTGAATATGTCGACCGGTGCGATTTATTTGGGCGGCGCGACCGGTTATAACTCAACACGCGACTATAGCGTAAACGGCTTCGAAGCTTGGAACATGGTCGCGTACAATAATATCGTTGTGGCTGAAAGCCTGAACGGAACTTCCAGTATCAACAACGGTATCGCATTCGCGGGCAGCAAGGACAGCGCGGCGTACAACAATATCGTGATCGGCACGAGAAACGGCATCTATTTAATCAACCCGCGCAACACGGCGCCCACTGTCGGCTGGGATTGGGACCCGGACAACATCAATCCGGTGTTTATGAACAATATCATCATGAATACAACGGACAATGCGGTTATTTCTGCCGGGACGAGGCAGCCGATCAATCTGGTGCATGATTACAACCTGTACTACAACAATGCCAGATTGCCTGTGTTAACCGAGCCTAACGGCGTATATGACAACCCGTACTTTGTCGACCCGGATGAAAGAAACTGGCATTTGAAAGAGGGCAGCCCAGCCATCGGCAGCGGGAATGCGATCCCGGGATTCGCCTTGCTGGGCGGGGGAACAATCGACATTTCCGCAGATTATGACGGGGCTCCTAGAGGGGCGGTATGGGATATAGGCATCTACAGAAACGGCACTCACGTGCCGACCGGGCGGCCGACGACGACGATGAATGCCGTGGGACGGCAGGGGGACAATGGCTGGCACGTCGAGGCCGTCACCGTCACGCTTGCAACCGAAAACGGCGATTTCCCGGTTGCCGTCACCGAGTATAAGCTGTCCGTATTCGATCAAGTATATGGCGGTACCCGGCCGGTAACGGACGGATTCGTCGGGTATTCTTCGCCGATCGTTGTGACGGATGGTGTGTACGGTCTGACTTATCGTTCGGTAGACGTGCTGGGGAATGCGGAGGAGGAAAAAACGGCCTGGCTGCGTGTCGATCGGACGGCGCCCAGTCTGAATCTGCTGTTAAACGGCAGTGCGCTTGAGGAAGGGATCAACCTGGAGGCAGGCCAGCACTATTTGATCGAGTCTGTGACGGTCGACGAACTGTCCGGTATTGCCCGGACTGCGCTTACCATCGACGGAACTTCCCATGAAGGCGGCAGCCTCGCTTGGGAAGCTTCCCCGGGCAGTCATACCGTTGTGGCAACGGTGACGGATGCTGCCGGCAATGTGACCGAGAAGCGTATCAGCTTCAGCGCGCTCGTGTCTTTTTCTTCGCTGCAGAAGCTGATGGAGCAAGCTCATAACGCGGGAAAGATCGAACAATCGCTGTACATGCAGCTGCGCAACAGCTTGGAGCAGTCCAGATTCCAGATGAACCGTTTCTTGAATCATCTGGATCAGGCACAATCGCAAAGCATTCCGCCGGATCTGAAGGTGAAATTGGAACAGCAGGCCGACAGGATGATCGGCGATTAGGAAACGTCCGGAAGGAACGTCGGGCCGGTCGCAGCGAGCGAGAAGGGATCGTCGGGCAAATCGCCCTGACGGTCCCTTTACATGTGTTCACCCCGCTCGGAAAAATCCGAAAGCTTCCGCGAACCCGAAGGCTGCTTGCGGCGAATGTTGGATTGGACGGTTTTCGCATACTCCGTCGGCGTCATGCCGGTCGCCCGCTTGAAGCATTTCGAGAAATAATGGACGCTGCTGTAGCCCAGCTTTTGCGCGATTTCCGTATAATTGTACGATTCTTCGCGGATGGCCTCCTTTGCTTCGTCGATTTTCAGCAGGCTGAAGTAGTGCATGATGCCGATTCCCATCGCCTGCTTGAAGAGCACCTTCAACTGGGTTTTGCTGATGAAGAACTGCTCGCTAATCTCGTCGAGCGTCAAGTTCGCGGCCACGTTCCGTTTCATGTAGCCGACGATGTCTTCGATCAGCTTGCCTTTCTGATTCTCCCCGGCTGTCATCAACGCTTTCAGCACCCCGGCCGGAGCGACGGCATTAACGCGGCGCAGCAGCTTGATCAGGAACAGCTCCAGATACGCGATGATCATGTGCTCGCAGCCGAAAGGAGCTTGCTTGCTTTTGCCCAGCTGCGGATAAAACAACCTGTCGATCGGCGGGTCGAACGCTTCGAATCCTTCCTTCAGCAGCTCCGTCAGGATGTACAATTCGTCTTTCTCCAGACGAAACAGCCGGTTGCCCAGCTGGGACATGCACGGAGCGAAAGCGTCGAACGTTACGATCATCACATTGGTCGCGGTCTTGGCTCCTCCGGAGTGGAAGGCGTTCGGCTCATAGAAGATCAGGTCGCCTTGGGTCAGCTCAATGCGGCAGCCGTCCAAAAACAGCTCAAGCGCCCCTTTGTCGACATACAACATTTCCCAGAAGTCGTGCTTCTCCCCGGTGCTGTAGAAGCTTTTGGACAGCTCATAATAGTGGAACGTGTACAGCCGGTCGATCGAAAACTCCCGCTGCAGCTCGTACCGGCTCCGCCCTTCGATCACGCGTTCTTTCGCCGTTTCCGTCATACGACCCCACCACTCGTTTAGTAACGTTCGAGTCGATTTTATCACGGCGGTCAAATGGCGGGCAATCGCTTCGGGGCTACTGGCATTTGTTACCCTCCAGAAATATCTCCTCCGCCATCCTTGCATTCCCTCTCGTAGAACATATAATTTTGTCGTAAATATGCAGGAATCAGGTGTATGTTGTCGAATGTAATTCTTTTTGTATATGACGCTGGATTTCGCTAATAAACGCTCTAATCATTGCGAGGCCGACAGCGCCAAAGTAGATGGGCTCAAGGGGGAATTCAACTCATTTTAGGGAATGAAACTTTTTTTACTTTGCTATCGAGGAGAAACCCGTCATGAATGACAGTAAACAATGGAGACACGCAGAAAATGATTTGTACCGGATATTCGCCCGAATTAAAAGATCTGTTGCGCTTATCGCGCTTCTGGCGATTCTCTTGAGCGTAAGCGGCTACCCGATTCCCGTGTCAGCGGCCGGGCTTCCGAATCCTCCGGCAGCAACAGGCGGGGAAGAGAGTGTAAGCGTCAGCGGTTTCAATGCGGGGGCGACTCTGAAGCTTTACTTGACCAATGGCATCCTGATCGCGACAGCGCCGAGTGTGACGGATGCGACGTATACTTTCACGGGTGTGGTGCCGAACAGTCTCGGTTTCTATGCCACTCAGACCGTAGCCAGCGATGAAAGCTGGAACTCCAATTTTGTCCCGGTTAGCCTGAGAACCCCATCGGCAACGGCAGGGATTGGATACGTGGACGTAAGCAACGTGCTGAGCGGCGCAATGGTGAAGCTGTACGAAGAGAACGGGAGCCTGATCTCGGATTCCCCGTCCGATCAAGGCGGCGGCGTATGGCGGTTTAGCGGCTTGACTGCGCGGAAGACCTACTATGCGATTCAAAGCATCAACAACGTGAGCAGCACAAACACAAGTTTTGTGACCGTACAGCCGGACATCCCGATTCCTCCTGCGGCGACAGGCGGCGAGGAGAGTATCAGCGTCAGCGGGTTCACTGCGGGCGCAACCTTGAAGCTGTACTTGACCAATGGCACGTTGGTAGCGACAGCGACGAGTGTAACGGGAGCGACGTACGCATTCACCGGTGTGGTGCCGAACAGTCTCGGCTTTTATGCCACACAGACGGTAGGCGGCGAGGAGAGCGAGAACTCCGCTTTTGTCGGCGTTACGTTAAGGGTGCCTTCGGCCTCGGCGGGGCTTGATTACGTGGACGTAAGCAACGTGCTGAGCGGCGCAACGGTGAAGCTGTACGAAGAGAACGGGAGCCTGATCTCGGATTCCCCGTCGGATCAAGGCAGCGGCGTATGGCGATTCAGCGGCTTGACCGCCCGGAAGACCTACTATGCGGTTCAAAGCATCAACGGCGTAACCAGCGCGAACAGCAGTTTCGTGACGGTACAGCCGGACATTCCGGATTCCCCTGCGGCGACAGGCGGCGAGGAGAGTATCAGCGTCAGCGGGTTCACTGCGGGCGCAACCTTGAAGCTGTACTTGACCAATGGCACGTTGGTAGCGACAGCGACGAGTGTAACGGGAGCAACTTACGCGTTCACCGGTGTGGTGCCGAACAGTCTCGGCTTTTATGCCACGCAGACGGTAGGCGGCGAGGAGAGCGAGAACTCCGCTTTTGTCGGCGTTACGTTAAGGGTGCCTTCGGCCTCGGCGGAGCTTGATTACGTGGACGTAAGCAACGTGCTGAGCGGCGCAACGGTGAAGCTGTACGAAGAGAACGGGAGCCTGATCTCGGATTCCCCGTCGGATCAAGGCAGCGGCGTATGGCGATTCAGCGGCTTGACCGCCCGGAAGACCTACTATGCGGTTCAAAGCATTAACGGCGTAACCAGCGCGAACAGCAGTTTCGTGACGGTACAGCCGGACATTCCGGATTCCCCTGCGGCGACAGGCGGCGAGGAGAGTATCAGCGTCAGCGGGTTCACAGCGGGCGCAACCTTGAAGCTGTACTTGACCAATGGCACGTTGGTAGCCACAGCGACGAGTGTAACGGGAGCGACTTACGCGTTCACCGGTGTGGTGCCGAACAATCTCGGCTTTTATGCCACACAGACGGTAGGTGGCGAGGAGAGCGAGAACTCCGCTTTTGTCGGTGTGACTTTAAGGACCCCGACGGCTTCGGCTGGACTTGGTTTAGTCGATGTGAGCAACGTATTGTCAGGGGCCACGATCACACTGTATGACACGAACGGGCATGTGATTTCGGACAGTCCTTCGGATCAGAGCGGCGGCGTATGGCGATTCAGCGGCCTGACAGCGGGTAAGACGTATTATGTTATCCAGAGCATCCAGGGTGTGGTCAGCGTAAATAGCAGCTTTGTGACGCTCCCATCGGTTCCGGGCGTACCGACGAATGTAACGGCGTCAGCCGGGGATCGGCAAGCCGTCGTCAGTTTTACGCCTCCAGCCAACAAGGGTGGAAGCGCCATTACGGAGTATGAGGTCATTGCCTTGCCCGACAATATTAGAGTGACCGGAACATCAAGCCCGATTTCGCTAACCGGCCTAACCAATGGAAAAAGGTATACATTCAAGGTGGCGGCTATCAATGCGGTCGGCCAAAGCGAATGGTCGGCGGAATCCAATGCCGTTTATCCGTTGGCTTCGTCCGAAGACGACGAAAGCTCCTCTGACGGCAGCGGCTCGGCAAGCGGCAAGGGCCCGGCCGGACAAACGGATTCGCCGGGAACCGCCGGTGTGAATGTACTCGTGAACGGCCGAGCCGAAAGCGCGGGCACTGCAACGGTGAAGGAAGTGAACGGCCGGCAAGTCCTGTCGATTACTGTAGATGAGAACAAGCTGCAGCAGCGCTTGGAGAGCGAAGATCAGGGGGCCGTCATCACGGTTTCTGTGACAAATGCCAGCGACGTAGTTATCGCCGAGCTTAACGGCAGCATGGCCAAGCAAATGGAAATGAAACAAGCAATTTTCGTGCTTCGCACCGGTCAGGCTGCCTACACCATACCTGTACAGCAAATGAGCATAGATTCCATTGCACAGGAAATCGGGAAAGATGCCGACCTCCGGGACATCAGCATTCATATTGAAATTGCCGTGCCATCGGCAAATACGCTGCGTCTGGTTGAAACCGCGGCGGCAAAAGGGAAATGGCAGCTCGCCGCTCCTCCGCTTGAATTCAAAATCTATGCGGTGTACGGGGAGCGGACAGTTGAAGTCAGCCAATTCAATACGTATGTCGAACGCACCATCGTTATGCCGGACGGTACAAACCCGAATCGAATTACAACCGGTGTGGTTGTGGAACCGGACGGAACCGTCCGCCATGTGCCGACCAGGATTGGGGTTGTAGACGGGAGATATACGGCCAAAATCAGCAGTTTGACCAACAGTACGTATTCGGTAATCTGGCATCCGCTGGAGTTTGCTGATGCAGGGAGTCACTGGGCCAAGGATCAGATTAACAATATGGGCTCACGGTTAATCGTTAACGGGACAGGCGACGGCGTATACAGTCCCGACAAAAATATTACACGGGCCGAGTTTGCTGCGATTATAGTCCGAGGCCTGGGGTTGAAACCTGAGGACGGGTCTGCAGCTTTCTCGGACGTGCAGGATTCGGAGTGGTATAGCGGTGTGATCGGGACGGCGTATGCGTACGGCTTGATCAACGGCTTCAAGGACGGCACGTTCCGCCCGAACGAACGGATTACCCGTGAGCAAGCGATGGTCATTGTTTCGAAAGCGATGTCCATTACAGGACTGGCAGCGGATGCATCAGACGGTGCGCTATACGGGTTCACCGATGCTGCGGAGACTTCCGGCTGGGCGGCTCACGGCATTTCGGCAAGTATAGCGGCCGGAATTGTGACGGGGCGAGACGGAGGCCTGCTGGCGCCAAAAGCCTTCGTGACTCGTGCTGAGGTTGCGGTTATGGTGGAGCGGCTGTTAAAATCTTCGGATTTGATTTAGGTTATAAGAAACGAGCACAGGTTACCTTGGTAAATGCCGCTAGTACGGCGTAACAGGGTAACCTGTTTTTTTGGATATTTACATCCCTTTCGTTCTCACTCCAGCAGCCGCCCGTAAGCTTCAACCGGCGGAATGCCATGTCTCTGAAAATACGATTCATCGAGGAACACGCCGAAGCTCGTGATGGAACGAATGCCTTGTGATCTGTAATAGGCGATGTCTCTGGCGGCGGCCGCTTCGTCGAACCGCAGTTTGCTTGCCGGCTTCCGCCATCTGGACTGAAGCGAGACGTCCAGCCAATATTCCAGCACCTGCGCTTCCTCCGTACCGAAAATAGACAAATGGCGGGCAAGCGCCTGTTGGAATAACTCGTCGCCAGCCGCTCCCTGGGCTCCGGAGTCATTCATCCGATGTATGCCGGGACCTGCAATTTCGAGGAAAACTCCCTCATACGGCCGGACTTTCCCCGGAGGCGATTCCAGTGTGGCCATGTAGGCGAGGTACGAGAGCTTGGCGTGGCGATCCACGGTCCGTATGGCTTCCAGTATCGCATTCATGACCAGCAGATTTTGGTCGCCGTCCGAATACGTCCGGCAGTTCTCGCAGCGGCACCATGGCTTGTTGTCGTCCTGCCACATGTAGTACCGGCCGGTCGTAGGCTTTAGTTTCCGGGCGAGCCGGATCGCCTGGTCCCTGACTATTTCGAGCGCTTCTTCGCTTGACGGGCAAAAGTTGTCGTGCGGCGTTCTAACGCCGTTCTCGTCCATCCGAAACCAATGAGGATGCCTTCCATAGTACTCGCTTGGCAGCAGCCAGCACATGGCGTGCAGCTCGAATTCCAGCCCAATGTTCAGATCGTCTAACCGGTTAGCGAGCCTGAAACCTTCTGCGGATTCAAAAAAACGGATCATCGCATCGATTTTAGAGCGAATCTCCGGTTCGGGGCTCCAATTATGCAGTCCGAGCACGTTCAGATTCGCCTGATGCAGAAGGCCAGGCCACTCGTCGTGCAGGTCGTCCAAATCGAGTACGATCCCTCTTCTTTCGATCATTCGCCAGATCCCTCCTAAGGCGGTTTTCTGTCTCCATTATAGAGAGAGGACCCCTTTATCACATTCCATCCGTCCGGCAACCTATCTCATTTTTTTGGTATAATGGGAACACCAACAGACGACGTAACCGGGAGGGAAGGTATGCCCGTGAATCCGATATATTTGACGGATTATCCGAACATGAACAGTTCGTTTCCGTTCAGTCTCAAAATCGAGAAGGTCGAGTCGGTCGTTCCGCATCGTCATGATTTTCTGGAGCTTATCCTGGTCCTGGAAGGCCGCGGCACCGAAACGATCAACGGACTTCAGCATCCGATGGAGCCGGGTACGCTGATCTTCCTGCTTCCGTATCAGTTTCATTCGATCCGGAGCGATCCCGGGGCGTGTCTGCATTTGTATATATGTAATTTTGATCTTGAACTGCTGTTCGATTCCAGGGAAGGAGATCAGGGACTGGCCGGAATCGTGCTCGACGACTCCGACCGGCTCCCGCCGTATATCCAACTGAATGAACGGGAGATGGCGCAGGCAACAGGCCTATTCGACGATATGAGGCGGGAGGCGGCCGGGGACGAACGGATGCGCAGCATCCTGATCAAGTCCAAGCTGTTTGAGACGCTGGTATGGTTTGAACGGTGGAGATCCAGTCGGCATGTGGACGGTTCGGAGACCGCCGGCGAGGGCAGGCAGGAATCCGCGTCCGCAAAGGCCGGCTTCTGGCAAATGATCCGCTACGTTCACCGGCATTACCGGGAAGAGCTGACGCTGGATCGTCTGGCGGGGCAGTTCCACTATAACGCCTCCCATTTAAGCGAATGCTTCAAGATGCGGACCGGTCAAAATTTCGTTCCGTTTTTGCATGGACTGCGGATTCGTCACGCTTGCGGACTTCTCGCTTCGACCGAGCTGCAGGTATCGCGAATTGCTTATGAGGTAGGCTTCGGGTCGTTTCAGACGTTTTCCCGTTCTTTTCTGAAATGGAAAGGGATGTCGCCGACCGACTACCGCAAACAATCCCATGTCCATTCGGTCAGGTAGGAGCTGAACTAGATGTTTCTGCGAAGTCTTGAAGTGTTGAGAAACGCGCAAACCGATCCGGGCCAATACCCGTTCTCGATCCCGGCCGTGCATGCGCTGGAGCGGCTATCGTTCCAATCGAACGTTACGTTTTTCGTAGGGGAGAACGGGTCGGGGAAGTCGACGATTCTCGAAGCGATAGCCTATCAATGCGGGTTCCATACGGCTGGCGGCGGCAAAAATAATCGATACGAGGTAGACGCTTCCCAATCCGCGCTGGGCGACCATATCCGGCTTTCCTGGATGCCGAAAATAACGAACGGCTTTTTTCTGCGGGCGGAGACGTTTTATCAGTTTGCCTCTCATCTGGATACGATGCCCGAAAGCTTGAGATATTACGGCGGTCGCTCCTTGCACAAGCAGTCGCACGGGGAAGCGTTCCTCTCTCTCTTCCAGCATCGCTTCGGCAAGAAGGCGATTTATTTGCTGGACGAACCGGAGGCGGCGTTGTCGCCGGCCCGGCAGCTGGCGCTTATGCGCATCATGAAGGATCTGGAGAACGAAGCCCAGTTTATTATCGCCACCCATTCTCCGGTGCTGCTCGGATACCCGGATGCGCAAATTTTGAATTTTGACGTTTTGCCGGTCTCGGAGATCCGGTATGAAGATACGCTGCATTACATTGTCACGAGGCGTTTTCTCGAGAACCGCGCCAGAGTGCTGGATGAATTATTCAATGATTGAACTGTTATAATGATAGTATCGGAATGAAACGGTAGTTGGTAGAGTGGAAAGGGTAGTCGAACTATGAGTGCAGGGAATGCTTTTTTGGCCCGCAAGCAGCGGGAACTGGGCGTTGCCTTGAATGAAGTGCAGCAAAAGGCGGTTCTGCAGACGGAAGGCCCTCTGCTGCTGCTGGCATCGCCCGGATCGGGGAAAACGACGACGATTATTATGCGGATCGGCCATTTGATCGAAGAGAAAGGAGTAGCCCCTTCCAGAATTAAGGCGGTCACGTTCAGCCGGGCATCGGCAAGCGATATGAAGGAGCGGTTCAAACGGTTTTTCCCGGACCTCCCACCGGTCGACTTCTCGACGATTCATAGCCTTGCTTTTGAAGTGATGCGTATCTACTTGCACCGAAAAGGACTCCCGTTCCAGATCATAGAAGGCGACGTCGATCCGGAGGAGCAAGAGCCAGATCAGGGAGACCCCGGCGCAGAACATTTGCCGCTGCACAAGAAGATCATTTTACGGAGATTGTTCCAGACGATCAACGGGGAGAACATCACCGACGACCAGATGGACGAGCTGACGACCTATATCAGCTATATCAAAAACAAGATGATCCCCGAAGAACGGTGGAACGCCGTGAAGACCGACGTCAAGCAAGCCGAGCGTATTCTGCGCGAATACGAGGCGTTCAAACGTTCGGGCCGCCCGAAGCTGCTGGTCGATTACGACGACATGCTCACGATCGCTAACGAAGCGCTGGAGCGGGAGAAGGGGCTGCTTCGCAGCTATCAGCAGAAGTACGATTACGTGCTGACGGACGAAAGCCAGGATACGTCGGTCGTGCAGCATGCGATCATCGAGAAGCTGGTGAAGGGGCACGGCAACTTATGCGTGGTGGCCGACGACGACCAGTCGATCTACAGCTGGAGAGGGGCGGAGCCCTCGTATTTGCTTCAATTCAAGCGCGTATACCCGAAGGCGGTTACGCTGTTGATGGAGCAAAATTACCGGTCGACCAAAGATATCGTAAGCGTGGCGAACCAGTTCATCAAGCGCAACAAAGACCGGTACAATAAAAACATGTTTACCCGAAACCCGGCCGGGAAGCCGATCCGGGTCCGGAGCTTGGCGCATTTTGCCGACCAGGCCAAGTATCTGGTGCGGGAGATTCAGAAGGTGGACAACTTGACGGAAGTGGCGGTGCTGTACCGCAACAATTCGTCCTCGATCCCGCTGATGAACGAGTTTGACCGGGCCGGTATTCCGTTTTATATGAAGGATGCGGACAACCGGTTTTTCTCGCATTGGGTCGTTGAAGATATTTTGAATTTCATGAGGATGACTTATACCGACAGGCGTCCCGATCTTCTGGAGAAAATCTACACGAAGTTTAACGGATATGTCACGAAGCAGCAGATGGCGGCCGTCAAAGCGTTCCACACCAACGAATCGGTATTCGATACGCTGCTTGATCGGGTGCAGTTAAATGAGTACCAGATCAAACCTTTGAAGGCAAGCCAAGAGACGTTTCGGCAAATGCGGGGGATGCCGCCGCGTCCGGCAATCCAAGTCATCCGGGAACGGCTCGGGTACGAGAAAGCGCTGGAGAAGATGTGTGAGCGTCTCGGATTTCGCAAGGAATATTTGCTGGGCATTCTGAACACGCTGGAGGAAATCGCCGATACGCTGCAAACGATGGAGGAATTCGCAAGCCGGCTCAAGTATTTGGAGTCGGTGCTGAAAACCGCGAAGTCGCGAAAGGGGCAAAATGCGGTCACCTTCTCGACCTTCCATAGTGCGAAGGGGCTGGAGTTCGAGCAGGTATATATGATCGATCTGGTGGAGGGCATTATCCCTTCGTCGGAAGATCTCAAATCCGGCTCCCCTGAGAGAGGCGCCTCTCTGATGGAGGAGGCCACCCGGCTGTTTTATGTCGGGATGACCCGGGCGAAGCAGCATCTCGAGCTTCTTACGTATAAGGAACGGGATACGGAGAAAACGACGGCGTCGCGTTTCGTCACTGCGGTCATGACCATCCTGAATCCTCCAAAGCCGCCTGCAACGTTCGAAAGGAAACCGGCAGCTGCGTCTTCTGGCAGAGGGCAGAAGCAGTCGGCCGGGCAAATGGGTGAACGATGGAATCCGGCGGTTCCGGAAGCTTTTAATCCGAACGCCATCACGAACCAAAAGGAGCTGGCCCCCGGTCTGGAAGTGAAGCATCGGGTGTTCGGGCGCGGTACGATTGTCATGGTGAATCGGGAGCGGGTTCATATCCGGTTCGAAAAAACCGAGAAGGCGCTCTCCATCGCAACTTGTCTGGAAAAACGGCTGCTGGAGCCGGTATAAAACGGATCGGAAGAGGGGGCGGATGCCTCCTCTTCTTTTTCCCCTTGGGGGCCTCGGGATGTCAGGAGTTGGACGGACGTTTTTCCTCCCGCTCCCGCTCCCGCTCCCGTTTCGCCTTCGCCAAATAGTTGACGCCGATAATCCCGGCTATAATCATGCCGGCGCCGATGGCGTGATAATAATGAAACGCCTCCTGCAGGAACACGATCCCGGCCATCACCGTAATGAGGGTAGCCAAATTGCTAAACACGCTCATCTGGGACGCGGGCAGCCGCGATAAGGCGAAGTTGGACAAGTAGGACGTCAAGAGAGAGGACAGCACCCCTAAATACAGGGCCGCAACGACGAAATCGGCGTGCAGGAAAGGCTGGAAAAACTGATGGACGGTGCCCCGAATCAGATGATCGGAGAGCGCCAGTACGTTAAACGTGATAAATCCAAAAAACGACATCACATACGTTAAGGTAAATAAGGAATAACGCTGCGTCAGTCTTCTGGCCAATACGTTGTACAGCGAGGCGACGACGGCCGACAGGACGAGCAGTCCGCTTCCGAGTATGCTGCCGCTTGTGCCGGTTCCCGCACTGTTCATATACAAAATGTAAATGACGCCGAGAACGGACAGGCCGATCGCGATTTTTTGCCTCGGTGTGGAAGTCTCCTTTAATACAAGTCCCGCGAATACGAGAGTGAAAATCGGGACGGTCGCTAAAATAATACCGGCCTCCGAAGAGGAGCTGTACAGCAAGCCGAATACTTGAAACGCAAAAAAGAGGACTGGATATAAAACCGCTAAAGGAGCGATCGTCCGCAAATCTGATTTCGTCACCCGTACGGATTGCTTCGTCGCGAGAAACCAGACGGTGGCTGCCAGCCATGCGATCGAGAACCGGTGTGCCAGCGTATCGAGCGGTGAGGCGACGGTGAGCGTTTGTTTGACAAACAGGAAAGACAAGCCGATGATCATGGCGTACACGATCGCGGCGATGTAGGCATTTCGTTTCGCTGTCATGGGAAGTACCTCTTTTCGTAGTGGAGTGCGATACCCTCATTGTACCTGTTCCTATCGAACCGTTCGATATGAAAAACCGGAATCTGTACCGGTACAGATAGAGGGATAAGCGGAACGAAATGCCAAGGAGCCGGTGAGGCGCGGACTCGGATAGCGAACGACTATAAAACAGTATTGAATAAATATTCATATTTATGTATATTAATTCTTAAATTCATTAGCTGAAAGGAGTACATTCATGCATAAACAAATCGAAGAACACAAGCAAATCGAAGAACGTTCGTTGAACGCATGGCCCGCCTTGCAAACGTTTGTGTACGACGGCTGGCTGCTGAGATTCGCGGACGGATACACGAAGAGATCCAACTCGATCCAGCCTCTGTATGCCTCGGTCACGCAATCCGGTTCTATAAGCGGGAAAGTGCGGCGGTGCGAGAGTCTGTACACCAGTGCGGGGTTGGATACGATTTTCAAAATAACTCCGTTCGTTACTCCCGGCGACCTGGACCCGTTTCTGGAAGAACGCGGCTACGAGCGGGTTGATCCCACCAGCGTGAAGACGGCCCCGCTAACCGGCCTTAGGGGACCAAGCCTGCCGGAGATTCGCATCGAAGAAACGTTAAGCACGGACTGGCTGCGGACGATGGCGGCTTTTCAGCATTTGTCCGAGACGAATCAAGGCATCACGGCCCGGCTGCTGCAACCCTCTTGTTTGAAGAAAGGGTTTTTCACGCTCTACAAGGAAGGGAAGCCGGTTGCCTGCGGCCTTGGCGTGATCGAGCAGGGGGACATCGGATTGTATGATATCGTCACGGACCCGAATGAACGGAATAAAGGGTACGCGGAGCAGCTGATTCTGCACATGCTCCAATGGGCCAGGAGAGAAGGCGCTGCAAGGTGCTATCTGCTCGTGGTGCAGCAAAATCTACCCGCGGTTCGGCTATACGAGAAGCTGAACTTTCAGGAAATCTACACGTACTGGTACAGGGTGAAGAAGCGCGCGGACCTGCCGCAAGTATCCGATTGAGATTGCGATCACTGTCAATAAACCCGGCGGCGGCATGTTCATCACGGAGTTCGCCTGGGCCGCGGAAGGCAGGGCTGACAAGACCGGAGGCATGCAAACGTAGTTATTTTCGGGTATACATAATCGTCTGTTTTTATGGTATGCTTCACGATATAGCGGATTATTCGCAAAAAAACGCATCGCAGCGGGGGGAGCCGGACAAGCACGGTCTTTAGCCGGAACGTACCTCCCGAAGCGGTGCAAGCGAGATTAGAAGCGGAGGCATGTGGCGTGCGGGCAATGATGAAGGAATTTAAACAGTTCGCTCTCAAAGGGAATATTATGGAGCTGGCGATCGGGGTCATTATCGGGGGAGCGTTCGGCAAAATTGTGGCCTCTCTCGTTAACGATCTGTTGATGCCGTTGCTCGGACTGTTGCTCGGGGGGCTTGATGTATCGGCGCTCCATTTCAAGTTTGGCGGAGCGGAATTGAAGTATGGCGCGTTTCTGCAGACGGTCATCGATTTCGTAATCGTAGCGTTCTCGATCTTTATGTTCATCAAAGGACTCAGCTTGCTCAAGCGCAAGGAAGAGGAGAAGCCGGCTGCGCCGCCGGCGCCGTCCAAGGAGGAGCAACTGCTCGCCGAGATCCGGGACTTGCTTAAAGAGCAGCGTCAGGACCCGGGCAATCGCTCTTGAATCAGGTTCGACGAGCAAGCTAAGCGTCAGGCGAACGTTAAAAAGAGGTCTTCCGCACCGAATGCGGGAAGACCTCTTTTTGTTGCGGCCGCAGGCTGTTACTGCTTCGGCGCTTGAGTACGCTTCGTGAACAAAGCCAGGATCAGCGCGACGACGGCGAAGCCGAAGCCGATCATGAAGGCGTTGTGGACGCCGGCCACCATCGCTTCCGCCGCCTGTGCGGGAGAGGTCGGATCGGCCGACTGCTCCAGGAAGCGCCGTTGCCCCGAAGACATGACGCTGATGAAAAATGCGACGCCGATCGCGCCGGCGACTTGCTGGAGCGTATTCAGAATCGCCGTGCCATGCGGATAATAACGAGGCGGCAGCTGGTTGAGGCCGTTCGTCTGGGCCGGCATCATAATCATCGAGATGGCGACCATCATGCAGATGTGCAGGATCAGGAACGTCGTCTTGGACGTTTCCACCGACACTTGGGTGAAGAACCACATAATCACGACCAGGAAAGCCGTTCCGGGAATAACTAACGCCCGCGGCCCGAACTTATCGAACAGTTTGCCTGTGAGCGGCGAGATTAATCCGTTCAGCAAGCTGCCCGGCAGCATGAGCAGGCCCGAAGCGAATACGGTGAGACCTAAAGCGCCCTGGAACAGGAATGGCAGCAAAGACATCGTCGAGAACAAGGTCATCATCATGATGATCAGCAGAACGGTGGTCAGGGAGAACATCGGGAACTGGAACGCCCGAAGATCCATAAGCGGCTCCCGCACCCGCAACTGACGGAATACGAACAGCAGCAGAGCGACCGCGCCCACCAGAACGGTGCCGTACACTTGCGGGCTCGACCAGCCGCCGTGTCCTTCGCCGGAGCTGCTGAACCCGTATACGATGCCGCCGAAGCCGAGCGTAGACAGGACGATGGATAGGACGTCCACCTTCGGTTTCGTAGGCGTCGATACGTTTTTCAAGTAAATAAATGCGAACACGATCGAAAATACGGCGAAGGGCAGTACGAGATAAAACAGCCAGCGCCATTGTAGCGACTCCAGAATAAGTCCGGATAAGGTCGGGCCGATAGCAGGGGCGAACATAATGACCAGCCCGATGCTTCCCATAGCGGCTCCCCGCTTCTCCGGAGGGTACAGCACGAGGATAGTGTTCATCAGCACCGGCAGCATCAGTCCGGTTCCGCCCGCTTGCAGCAGACGGCCGACCAGCAAAAACGAGAACCCGGGCGCGATCCCGCATACAAGCGTACCGATTGCGAACAAGGTCATAGCACCGAGGAACATTTGCCGAGTCGTAAACCATTGCACGAGCAGGGCAGAGGCGGGCACGAGCACTCCGACCACTAGCATGTAGCCGGTGGCCAGCCATTGCAGTGTCGACGGCGACACATTCAGCTCGATCACCAGCTGCGGGAAGGCGATGTTCAGCAATGTTTCATTTAAAATCGAGAAAAATGCCCCGATAATAAGCGAAATCAAGATAGGAAGCCTCTTGACGTTCCCCAGATCCACGGGAGCCGCAGGGCTTGAAGCAGCAGTGGAATTCAATTTCTCTTCTCCTCCTTTATCTATATACGTGGTAATTATAAAATAATAACTAATTCCGTTCAATCGAAAAGTGGGCACCGTTATGGTAAACTATAATTATAAGGAAGGTGCGGTCATGAGAGAAAGAGAGTTGCTGCTTGAGCATTTTGTAGAAAACTTCATGTTGCTGATGCCGTTGCTGAAAAGGAAAATTTTCGATCCGCTTCCGAAATGCGATATGCCCCAGATCCAGTTATCCGGTTCCAGCGTCCATATTATTGTGCTGCTGCGCGAAGTCCGGCGTTCCATCGTATCCGAGCTGTCGGAGAAGCTGAACATTTCGAGGCCGAATATGACCCCTCTTCTGGATCGGCTGGAGAAGCAAGGCTTGATTACCCGGCTTCCATGCTTGAACGACCGCCGTTCCGTATACGTGGAAATAACCGAGGCCGGAGATCAAGTGTGTGCCGAATACCACCGGATCATCTCCGACCGGATCAAGAGCATGCTGAATTTGCTGGATGAAAACGAGCTTATGGAGCTTAATGAGCATATGAGCAGGATGAAATCGATATTAATTCAGGCTGGCGACCGGACGGGCAGCTAATATTTCAGCCGGCAATAAAAGAGCGGGCAGCCGTTTCGTTTGGAATCGTTTATATAGGTATAGGGAACCGGGTTGCCGTCTTGATATCCAAAAACGGCAATGCCGGTTCTTTGTATTCCCCTCTAGTTTTCATAACGAAGCGGCCGCACATGCAAGAAACTGTTGGAAGCTTCCCGCAAGGTTGACATCCCGATTCGAAATGATTATTATATACATATACCTGTAAGGGTATATATTTTTACTCTTATTAATACCCCTGTGGGTATGTAATGATCAATATGACCTTTAAAACTAGATGCATTCAGGGAGGGATATAAGAGTTGACAACATCATCCTTAACTGCGATGACAGCACAGCAGTTGACGAAGAAGATTTTAGATCGGGAAGAGCTGATGATCCTCGATGTCCGCAATACTTCCGACTATGAGAACTGGCGGATCGAAGGCGGGCGGGTCGAAGTTTTCCACATCCCTTATTTCGATCTGCTGGACAGCATCGAGCCGGCGCTTGAGCTTATTCCGCCGGGAAAAGAGCTTTTGGTCGTATGCGCCAAGGAAGGCTCTTCGATCTATGTAGCCAAGCAGCTTATCGAAGCGGGGAGGACCGGCCTTGCGTATTTACAAGGCGGGATGAAAGCCTGGAGCGAGTATTTGGAGCCGGTGAAGGCAGGGGATCTGAAGGACGGGGGCGAGCTGATTCAATTCGTGCGGATCGGGAAAGGCTGTCTTTCGTACATGGTCATCTCGGGTGGGGAGGCGGCTGTCATCGACGCCGTGCGAATGACCGATGTGTTCGAGCGGTATGCGAGGGAAAAAGGGGTTGTCATCAAGCATACGATCGACACGCATCTCCACGCGGATCATATATCCGGAGGGCGAAAGCTTGCGATTAACGCTCAGGCCGCCTACTGGCTTCCCCCGAAAGATGCGACGGAAGTAACGTTCGATTACGTTCCGCTCGAAGAAGGAAGTTCGATTACGGTGGGGAGCACGGAAATTGCGATCCAGCCGATTTATTCGCCGGGACATACGATCGGCAGCACGTCGCTACTTGTAGACGGGAAGTATTTGTTAAGCGGTGATATCCTGTTTGTCGAATCTATAGGCCGTCCCGATCTCGCTGGCAAAGCGGAGGACTGGGTGGGGGATCTGCGGACCTCGCTGTATACGACTTACCGGGCGCTTCCGGAGGAGCTTATCGTGCTTCCGGCTCACTTCGGCAAAATGACGGAGCTTGGAGAGAATGGAGTCGTTTCGGCCCGTTTGGGCGATTTATACCGCTCCAACCCCGGTCTGGACGTACAGGACGACGAGCTGTTCCGCGCGGCGGTTACGAAGCATTTGCCGCCGCAGCCGAACGCGTATCAGGAAATCCGGCAGACGAATATGGGGAGGCTGACTCCTGGCGAGGAAGAGCAGCAGAACATGGAGCTGGGACCGAACCGGTGCGCCGTTCACGATAAATAACCTGGTCGTTTCCTAATGTCCAGGCATGTATGGCGGAGGGACGGGGAAGTTTAATCAGCAAGAGGCACCCGCAGCTTTAGATGAATGACGTTACCGCTGCTTCCAAAGAGGAATGGAATGCGGGCGTGAACCTTATAACTTGAAGGAGAAGTGATTCTACTATGGCAGGGCAATATTCGAAAGATATTCTTCCACACGAAGTCAGAGAGAAGCTGGAGCGAGGAGAGAGCGTCCCCATCGTCGACGTGCGCGAGCAAGAGGAATGGGAATCCGGGCATATTCCGGGGGCGAGGCACATCCCGCTGGGGACTTTGAACGAAAAACATCAAGAGCTCGACACCAAGCAGGAGACGATCATCGTATGCCGCAGCGGCAACCGCAGCGGGTTGGCTTGCGAATTTTTGGAGTCGATCGGGTACAACGTGGTTAATATGCAGGGCGGCATGATGAGCTGGGACGGGAAAGTCGAATACGGAAAGTAAGGCGGAACTAACAAACGAGGGGAGGCTGCTTAGTTATGGCCGTAGACATTCATTCGAACCGCGTGCTGGCATGCGAAGGTCTGGCCTGTCCGATGCCGGTCGTGAAAACCAAAAAAGCAATGGAAGAGATGCAAGCCGGCGAAGTGCTTGAGGTGCGGGCTACCGACAAAGGATCTGTAGCGGATTTGCAAAGCTGGGCGGGTCGTACGGGCCACCAATACGTCGGCATGAAGGAAGATCAGGGGGTATACCGGCATTTCATCCGGAAGTCGAACGAAAAGGAGACGAAGCCGGAGGTCAAATATCCCCGTGTAATCAGCAGCGAACAGCTGCTGGAGAAGCTGGTATCCGGCGACAACGTGCAGGTGCTGGACGTTCGCGAGCCCGCGGAATACGCCTTTGGACGCATCCCGGGAGCGATCTCCCTGCCGGTCGGCGAGCTGGAGCGGCGTCTCGATCAACTGAATCCGAATCAGGAGTATTACATCGTCTGCAGAACCGGCAACCGGAGCGATGCGGCATGCCAGACGCTAACGGAGCGGGGATTCGCGAACGTATACAATGTCGTGCCGGGCATGTCGGGGTGGCAGGGTTCTACGGAGCGAGATTAATCTCCATTAGCGCGAAAATACTAGTAAGGGAGGGGAGGGATACATCATGGCGGATATCGTAGTTGATGCAAAAGGATTGGCTTGTCCGATGCCGATTGTCAGAGCGAAGAAAGCGATCGACTCGCTTCAGCCGGGTCAGCTGATGCAGCTGGAAACGACGGACAAAGGTTCCATGAACGACTTTCAGGCTTGGGTAAGCCAAACGAAAAACGAAATGGTCGAAGCGAAGGAAAATAACGGAGTGTTTACGTTTCTCGTAAGAAAAGGATAACCGAACGGGACGGGAGGGAGGAATGCAAAGCGTTCCTCCCTGGTCCCCCTGTAAAGGAGAGGGGCGATCCGGTTGGCATACGGGTTTGGCGGAATTGTAATCGTCGTAGTTGGCTTATTATTTTGGAGATTACGGCCGGTTCCCGGTCTTACTATATAGAGTTATCCGATATGCAATCTTTACCGATTATGGGCCGACGAATGAAGCTGGTGGATATCGGGAAGCCGCCGAGTATTACGAACCGCATGTCCAGGACACCGTTAACATATATGTAGTAGGAGGGGGACGAGATGTATGACGATGCGATCAAGAAACGGCTGCGTCGTGTAGAAGGACAAGTCCGCGGCGTGCTGAGTATGATCGGAGAGCAGAAGGATTGCAAGGATGTGGTCAGCCAGCTGTCGGCCGTACGCAGTGCGGTCGATAAATCGATAGCTTTTATCGTAGCGACAAATCTGGAGCGATGCATCGTTGAAGAGAAGGAAGCCGGCAACGATACGGACAGACTCGTCCGGGAAGCCGTTGATTTGCTAATCAAAAGCAGGTAAGGAGCTGATCCGGGATGGATAAGATCGGATATGTGATCATCATTGCTCTGGCGGTATGGTTTGTATATAAGCAATTTGCCCCAGTGAAGGGGCTGAAGAATATGAATGCTCAGCAGTTTCGCCAAGCGGCCAAAGGCTCGAAAGTGATCGATGTGAGAGAGCCGCACGAATATAAACAGGGCCATCTGCCGGGTGCGGTCAACATTCCGCTCGGCCGGCTCGGGCGCAGCTTCGCGGATATTCCGAAGGAGACGCCCGTTTTTTTATATTGCCGGAGCGGGATGCGAAGCAAACAAGCAGGCAAAGTGTTGGCCAAGCACGGGTATACGGACGTATCCCATCTGACAGGCGGTATATCGTCCTGGGACGGGCCGCTTGCGATGTAGGACAGTGGCAGCGCGGTGTGTGGCGCCCACAGTTGATTATGTATTCGAGCGGCAGGATGTAAACGTAACGGTTGAAGGAACGGGCCTAGCACGTCCTCAAACTGAATCTGGCGTGCTTATTCAGTTGTCCGGCCCATAAGCAGCCGTCTATCGAAGATGCCGAGATAACTACGATGCGACGAATTCCTCCTATTCCGATATAATAGATCTATAACTACTAACAGGGTGTCCGACAATGCTTGATCGGCCGGACAAACTTTGGGAGGATTGGCGCTCATGGCGATGGATTACGATGACGATATCAAGCGGCGGCTGAAGCGGGTGGAAGGACAAGTCCGCGGCATCCTGAAGATGATGGAAGAAGGAAAAGACTGCAAGGACGTGGTCAGCCAGTTGTCCGCCGTTCGCAGCGCCGTCGATAAAGCGATGGCCTACGTAGTGGCGGTTAATCTGGAGAAGTGCATCGTGGAGGAACGCGAAGCCGGCAACGATACGGGCAAGCTCGTGCAGGAAGCGGTGGAGCTGCTGATCAAGAGCAGGTAAGCTTTTGTGGGCCGGGCATCGCGCACCGAAATAAGTTCAAACAAGCGTCGAATCGTATGGTACGATTGGAGAAAGTGCGAACCTTTGGACAGAGGAGGCTTTTCAATAATGAGTCCGATCGGAGAATGGGAACCGGCGGAGCCCGGCGTTAAGCGCAAAATATTCGAGCCCGGCCAAGGGCTGATGATGATGGAAGTGCATTTCGAGGAAGGGGCTGAAGGCTATGTGCACAGTCATCCTCACGAGCAGATGTCTTATTGTTTGAAAGGAACGATCGAATTTACGATCGACGGGCAAAAAACGGTCATTCGCGCCGGCGATACGATTATTATCCCCGGAGGGGCGAAGCACGGAGTCAAAGCGCTGGAGCCCAGCGCGCTGCTGGACGCCTTCACGCCGCTCAGGGACGACCTGCTGAAGCGGGGGTAGTTTGCAAGGCAGAGGCGTGACAAGCGCATATAGGGTGCAGACCGACTGCAGAAAGCCGCCATTGCGCGGCTTTTTTGCTGCCGGAGCGGCGGATCTGTCGCGATTTCGCGGATATTCCGTCAGGGGGCGCTGTGTTATAATCGGGTTGACTGACGAGTGATTTTCATCCTATATCCTATCGGTTTATAAGAGGAACGGGAATCATATGCCTTGAAGGGAGCGGCGAACATGTCCGGTTCTTTGTCGACGAACATTTCGAGCAAGCCCGGTTTCAAGCGCTTTCATTATGATTATGTCTATGCTCCGGAGTTGAAGCGGTACGGTCCCATCCATTTGTATCAGCTCGGAGACTTGAGCTGCGACTCCGGATTTGCGCTGCATCCGCACAAGCAGTCGTGCTACGAGATCTCTTACGTCGTATCGGGCGCAGGCTGGTTTTCCGTCAACGGAAAAAGATACGAGATGCAGGCGGGCGATTTGTTTCTGTGCCGGCCCGGCGACATTCACGAGGGCGGCGTGGATGGGCGCGACCCGTTCCGTTATTATTATTTCGGCTTCCGGTTTGACGAGGGGGCGGGAGCCGACGATCCGCTGCTGCCGATCCGCCGGGCGATGGATGAGCATGCCGGGCCGCTGCGGTGCAAGGACCGGCTGGACGTTACGGTGCCATTCGTCCATGCGCTGAAGGAACTGAATGGCGAAGCCCAATACTCGCAATCGATGACCGGCATGTATTTGGAGCAGCTCCTCGTGCTGACGTACCGGAACTATTTCTCCGATTGGCAGGCCGACTATCCGGGGGAATCCCGCGAACGCTCCGCACAGCGGGCTGTCTATTCGGCGGTCGCTTATATTGACGACCGGCTGTTGTCGATCAAGGATTTGAAGGAAGTGTCCGACGCGCTCGGCTACAGCTTGTCTCATCTGTCGCATTTGTTCGCCAAAGTGACGGGCGACAGCCTGAGGGGATATTATGCCAAACGGAAATGGCATAAAACGGTCGGGCTGCTGGAGGAAGGCGGCCGGACGATTACGGAGATCGCTTCGATGATGCAGTACGAGTCGATCCATACGTTCAGCCGGGCTTTCAAAAAGGCGATGGGCGTCCCGCCTTCGGAATATGTGCGTTCGTGCGAGCGGCCGCAGCATAAATGAGCCGGCCGGGACGGGCAAAAAACCGGAATGGCACAATTTTTCAACCGTAAATGCCAAATACACCCGGGTGCGGCCCCCCTATACTGGAGGCAAGGAAGAAACCAGTACGACAGGATATGGGGGAATCGACAATGACAACAATCCGAATCGGCATGATCGGGACGGGCAACATCGCCCACTCGCATGCCACGCGGCTGAAAAAAGCCCAGGAAGCGGCTATCGTAGCGCTGGCTGATCCGAGCGCGGGAAGTAGAAAGGCGCTGAAGGAGAAGTTCGCGCTGGACGGAGCGGACGAATACGACGACTATTCGGAGATGCTGAAGCGCAGCGATATCGATGCGGTGATTATCTGCTCGCCGCATACGCTTCATTTCGAGCAGGCATGGGACGCGTTGTCGGCGGGCAAGCACGTGCTGCTCGAGAAGCCGATGGTGTGCACATCGAATGAAGCCGAGGAGCTGATCGCTCACGCGAAGGAAACCGGCAAGCTGCTGCAGGTGTCGTACCAGCGCCACTGTGCGCCGCACTTCATGTATATCCGTTCCGCGATCGCCGCGGGACAGATCGGGAAGCTTACCTCGATAACCGCTACCCTGTACCAGGATTGGAAAGATGCGCAGACGGGTACTTGGAGACAAAACCCGGCTTTATCCGGAGGCGGGATGCTGATGGACTCGGGTAGTCATATTATCGACGTGTTGTTATGGACGACAGGGCTGACGCCGGAATCGGTCGTTACCCAGTTGAGCTGTCAGGACTCGCCGGTCGAGATCGACACCTTCACAGCGATCCGGTTTGCCGAGGGCCCGGTGGCGGGCCTGAATATTATCGGCAAAGCGCCGAAACGGAGCTTCCTGGAAACGTATGGGTTTGTCGGCGAAGACGGAGGCATTTTCTACGACAACGGTAAAATCACGCTGCGCCGTAATGGAGAAGAGCCGGTAACACCGGAACTGCCTGCGGAGACGACCGACCCGGACCGGAACTTCGTCGCCGCCATACTGGGACGCGAGGAGCTGCTCGTACCGGGGGAGTATGCACTTAAGGTCATCCAATTGACCGAATCGATCTATCAGGCTGCCGGTTACGCGCCGTTAGTAGCCGCGGAGTAAGAAACGCAATAAGGCTGAGGAACCCGCACCGTCGTGTGCGGGTTTTTGCCGTGTTTCGAAGTTTGTCGGAATAATGAATTTTCTGCAATTGCTTGTAACCAAATGTCGATATCAACCGTCTATATTAAGTTCAACCAAAATATCCCTGCAAACGGAGTCGTTACGTTCCTCATGGTACATTCAATCATCCCGTTCATCCAATGCCTGAGACCGAAGCAATGGACCAAAAATCTGCTGGTCCTCGCCGCGTTCCTCTTCTCCCTGAACAAGATCAGCCTATCTGCCGGAGTGGACGCGTTCCTCGGATTTCTTCTGTTCTGTGCGACATCCGGTGTGGTGTACATTGTGAACGACTGGTTCGATCTGGAGAAAGACCGGGCCCATCCCGTCAAGAAATTCCGGCCGATGGCGGCAGGGCGGATACCTCCAAACGCGGCTCTAACATTCGGTCTGATTTTGCTGGGAGCCAGCTTCGCCTTCGCGCTCTCCAAAAATCTGATGTTCGGGCTGCTGCTGATCGCCTATTTCTTGATGAATGTAGCGTATTCGGCCTGGCTCAAACATGTCGTCATTCTCGATATTATGATAATTGCGGCCGGGTTCGTGATGCGCTCGGTAGGAGGCGGCCTGATTATCGGCGTCCAGTTGACCCCGTGGTTTCTCGTATGCACGATGCTGCTCGCTTTGTTTCTGGCGGTCAGCAAGCGGAGACACGAATTTATCAGCATGCCGGACAAAGCTTCCCGCCGTAAAGTGCTGAAGCTGTATTCGACGCAGCTGCTCGATCAATTGATCAGCATCGTTACGACGTCCACGATCATCAGCTATTCGTTGTTTACCTTTACATCGGGCAGCAATTACCATATGATGTGGACGATTCCGTTTGTCATGTACGGCATTTTCCGGTACCTGTACTTGATCTATATGAAGGATGAGGGCGGGAGCCCCGAAAAAATATTGCTCGAGGACAAGCCCATGCTGATCACGGTTTTGTTGTACGGGTTGTCCGTGTTTATCATTCTCCGCTATTTGCAGTAGTAACGCCGGTCTTTGGACGGGTTGTTGCTAATGATGCCATTGGAAGGTGCCCCTGTGTCTATCGGATTATTTATCGCGGCCACGCTGATCGTGGGCTTCGGCGCGTATTGGTTTATGAAAAGTCTCCATATCCAGGGGGCGGTCGGTCAGTTTGCGGCTTGGTGGGTGCTTGGCTTTGCGCAAATTATCGTTTCCTTGCTCGCGGCCGGCGTTTTTCTGGAAATGCTGGTTCCTTCCGTCGTCCTGCTGCTTAATGCGGGAATAACGGCGGTTGCGGGCATCCTCTATTACCGGATCGGAGACCGGGAGCAAGCGGTGAACCGCCTGTGGTGGAGCGCCTTGCTCCGGGAAATTCTGCATGCCCCGGCATGGCTGGCCCTGATCTTGATCACCGCTTGGACGCTCGGATGGAGCGTTTATTTGATCTATCTGCTGCCTGCGAATGACTGGGACGGCTTGTTTTATCATCTGGTGTCCCCGGCCTACTGGATGCAGGAGCGGCAGATCACGATCACTCCGTTCGCCATATGGACGAACGTATACCCGCAAAATGCGCATTTGATCTATACGTGGCTCGTGCTATTCTTGCGAGACGATATCATCGTGGATGCAGGACAGTTTCTGTTCGCCATAGCGGGAGCGGCCTCCGTCGCCGGCATCACCCGCAGTTTTGGCGCGAGCCGGTCCGGAGCTGCCGGGGCTGCGTGTCTGTTCCTCACGACGCCGATCGTGCTCGCCCAGTTAACGGCCGATTATGTCGATACGGCACTGGCCTCGATGTTTCTCGTGGCGTTCTGGTTCGTCCTCCGCTTCATCCGCAGCCGGCATAGGGGAGATCTGCTGCTGTCCGGCATTGCCGGGGGGATCGCGCTGGGGATCAAGTCGTCCGCGCTGGCTTGCGTCGGAGTAACGGGACTCATTTTGTTCATCTGGTGCGTATGGGAAGTGTTCGGGAAACGAATGAGCGTCAAGCAGGCGGCTCATCTACATCTGCTTATGGTAGTGCCGATCGTGCTGCTCGGGAGCTTCTGGTATATCCGCACTTGGCTGACCTACGGCAATCCGCTGCACCCGTTCCGCATCGACGTTCTCGGGCATCCGTTGTTCCCGGGACAAGGGACGGTTCACGATATGATCATGGTGCCGAATACGCCGCCGGAGCTGCTCGGGCTCCCGTGGTGGGAACAGATCTGGTTATCCTGGATGCAGCCCGCGCAGACGGTCGTTTACTCTCAGCATTTGGGCGGATTTGGCTTGCAGTGGCCGGTCTTTTTGTTCCCGGCTCTGGTGCTGTTCACGGTACTGGCCGCCTGGAAGCGACAGCGGGCGTTTCTGCTCCTCTGCCTCCCGCTGATCGTCATTTTTGTTACCCAGCCGGCCGCCTGGTGGTCGCGTTACACGATATCGTTCGTCGCGCTGGGCGTAGCTGCGTTCGTCCTGTTGTCGGAAAAGCTGAAGCGGTGGGCAGCCGTCCTGCTGCAAGGAGCGCTCGTGGCGGTTGTGGCCGTATCGGTTTTTTATCAGCACCAGGTATACAGCCCCGAGCTGCTGCAACAGGCCGCCAGCCTGCCGCGGGAGGAGCGGACGTTCGGACGGTTGTTTAATCCGGATTACGCGTTCATCGACCAGGTTCCGGACGGGACCCGGTTTGCGATCAAGTTTGGCGATTTCGCTTATCCGTTCTTCGGCAACCGGTTCCAACATACCGTGTACCAGTTAAGGATGCAGTCGGAGAATGAATTTTGGCAATTTCTCAAGGACAACCGGATTGACTATGTGTTTACGGTCAAGGACACGCCATACGATACGTGGGCGCAATCCCGTCCGCAGGACTGTGTACCGGAAGGAACGATGGAAAGGTACCGGTTATACCGGATCGACCGGGAGCGAATGGACGGAATAGCTTCTGCAAATTGAATAGAGTAGGTGGGAGAGGCTCTGGTGCGCAAAGAAAGGTCCGGAGCCTTTTCGGCGTTACAGTAAAGTAAGTTTAAATTCGCTGAAGTGTTCAAGCATAGAGCGGCTTTTCAGAAGTGGGCAAATTGTCGTTACTGGGGACCCGGTCCATTCAGTGGGTTCCATGGTTAACGAATCGTATCGTGCTTATGGGCGGAGAAGCGATGTTTTTCCAGACTAACGAATCCGGGCATCGTTATCGAGCCGAAAGCGGAAAAAAACGACCAGATCTGCGGGAATAACGATACAAGGGTTCGTTGCAAATTCAAACGTCTGCATGGGGCTCCGATAACGATCGCCATGTTCGTTAGCCATACCGCCGGATGATGACTCCATGACTTCAATAGCGCTTGCTCTTGTGTAAACGCCGGGAAATCAGTACGATAGAACTACCATACGGAAGGAGGAAGCGCCAATGACGACAACCTTCAATGAATATGAACAGTTCGTGCTGCAAGAGATGGCGAGAAACGCGATTTCGACCAATCCCGTTCAGGCAACGCTTGAGCTGATGGGAAAACCTGTGGCCAAGCTGATGGAGGCGGCTCATTCCTCAACGAACAAATATGTCCTAAAAGCGGTGTCCTCGATTGATGCGACGATAGAGAAGTCGCTGCGGGGAACGATTAAAATAGCTAAACGAATGACAAGCGACGATGCCGTTCGTAAAGAGTACCGCAAAAACCACCGGATCGAGATCGGCCGGATGGAAGAGATCCGGCAGCTGTCGCTCAAAGAGATGGATATTGTGGCGGATACGTTCGAGGTCAGCAACGGTTTTTTTGTAACGGCCGAGGGCGCCGTTATGGGGGCGGTGACGACTTTATCCGCAGGCGTGCTCATCCCGGCGACCGTAGCGGCCGATGTGACCGCGTCGATGACGCTGATGTCCCGGCATATATGCCAAATTGCGGCTTCGTACGGCTATACGCCCGTCGATTCGATGAATATCCCGCATGTGCTGGCAGCGATGGCCCCGGCGTCCGCATCGTCGGATGAAGGATTTTTGTCCGCCAAAGCGGCGGCGTTCGCCGAGGTTCGGGCGGCAACGGAGTTTGCCAAAGGCATGTCGGGCGAATTAACAGCCGAGCTTGCCGAGAAATCGTGCCCGAGTCTGATCAGACTCATTCAGAAGGTGGCCGAGCGGCTGGGCGTCGTGATTACCCAGAAGGAGCTTGGCATGATTGTGCCGGTGGCCGGTGCGGTCATTAACGGCGGGCTGAACCTCGCGTTCCAGCAGATGAACCACATTCATGCGAAGGACTACTTTCGTAAGTTGCATTTGGCCAACAAATACGGGGAAGACGCTGTGCATCTGGCTCTGGCCGATGAGATCCGCAGGCTGAAAAGTAAAGTCAGCTGACCGGAACGGAGCGTACCTGTTCGGCCCTGTGCCCGCTTCAAGGCAGGACGACGGTGCCGGATAAGAGTGGTTTGCAGCTTTTATTTTGTCCGAAACCCGCTTAAATGGGGAAATAAGAGCGGTTTGAAGCTGCTAATATCGGCGAAAAGCGTGCAGACCTCATCCGTTGGATGGAATAAGGGGTACAAACCGCCTGTATTTGCTTCGTTCTTTCGAATAGGCCGAAAATAGGAGGTGGCAAAGCCTCTTATTTTGCTAAAGGGCCCCATACTTTACCAAGAAATAAACGTTAGGATGCTGTGACCATGAAACAGAACAAATATGACGACTCCGATTTTTTTGCGAATTACAGCCGGATGCCCCGTTCGGTCGGGGGATTGAATGCGGCCGGAGAGTGGCAGGAGCTTCGCGCGATGCTCCCCGAGCTGCACGATAAAAGAGTACTGGATCTGGGCTGCGGCTTCGGCTGGCACTGCCGGTATGCGCGGGAGCAGCAGGCCCGTTCCGTGGTCGGCGTGGATCTGTCCGGGAATATGCTGGAGCGCGCCAGAGCGATGACCGACGATCCCGGAATCCGGTATATGCAGCTGGCGATCGAAGATATCGACTTTAGCGCGGGCGAGTTCGATGTGGTGATCAGTTCGCTGGCGCTGCACTATATTGAGCGTCTGGATATCCTCTGCCGGCGCATTTATCATTGTCTTGCGCCCGGAGGCGCTTTCGTGCTGTCGGTCGAGCACCCGGTCTTCACCGCGCTTGCCTCCCAAGACTGGCACTACGGACCGCAAGGCGAGAAATTGCACTGGCCCGTCGACGGCTATCATCAGGAAGGCTCCCGGCAGGCCCGGTTTCTGGACCATGATGTGATCAAATACCATCGAACGGCAGCGACGTATATGAATACTTTAATCGCATCGGGATTTTCGATTCGAAGCGTGGCCGAACCGAAGCCGACCGAAGAAATGCTGGAGACGAACCCCGATATGCGGGATGAAATGCGCCGCCCGATTTTCCTGATGATCTCCGCGGTAAGGGATTAATGTAGTGGCTTCAGCGCGGCATGGAGTTGTTCCCAAAATTCCGCTAACGTTGTATAATTATCATATAAACCGAGTGGAAAAGAGGGGATTGAATTGAGCGATAAGCCCGAATTCATTCCGAGGCCGCTTGTCCGGACGAATCAGTGGGTGATCGTATTGTCGGTCCTGGCAACCTGGATCACCGGAGTGTACTGGATATTGGTCATTCCGCTTCTGGCGGGGGCGCTGGGCGTGCTGTTCGATTTCAACCCGATCATGAGACTGGCCAGGTTATTTTTGCGAAAACCCGCATTCGCCTATATTCCGGAGGATAAGGCCGAGCAGCGGTTCAATCAGATTTTGGCGGCGAGCTTTCTGCTGATCGCCTTGGCCGCGTATTCGTTCCAATGGACGGCGATTGCCTATACCTTTACAGCCATGGTCGCTTTGGCTGCGATTGTTGCGATAATGGGGTTTTGCGTTGGATGTTTTGTGCGTTACCAGTGGATTCGGTACCGGAACAAGGCCGGTTTTTAAGAAAGGTTCGGTTGGAGCTGCTAGTGACTGTAATCCGGAAGCGGTACGGACCGGGGTGGCGATTCGCCTCCGACAGACAGCTGAAGTCACACATAATCTAAAAAGTCTGAAACCCGTACGGCGATGCCGTGCGGGTTTATAACGTTTCCTGGCATTTTCCCGTATTCGTTTGGGAGATCGCCTTAACCGTTTGGCAGATGCTCCAAGTCCCGAAGCCGACTTCGGGGTAAACTGGAAGCGGGAAGCCGGCAGGCTTTACAATAAACGTTGAAAGCGCTTAACATGGATATGAGGTGGTGCTATGGCGTTTTTGATGAACCGGTTTTTGAACATGAAGCTTCGCAGCAAGTTTTTGCTCACCTATGTTGTGCTTATTCTCCTCACGGTTCTCCTCATCGGGACAGTTACGTATTATACGTCGGTCAATTCCATCAAGAGCAAAATAACCGACTTCTCTTCCTATCTCATCGAACAAATCGCCAAAAACTTGGAGAAAAAAACAAAAGACGTTGAAGATTTTGCCTTTAATCAATTCCGGATGTCGGAGGTCGCCGACAAGCTGATGGCTGAGGGAGTCGACTCGGCCGGCTTTAATGTGATGGAAAGCAAGATGATGTTGAACTTTCTGAACGATTTCATCCATACGAAGCCTTACCTCCACTCCGCCTACCTGTGGACCCCATCCGGGACCGCCGGTCCTAGGGCGAATTACGTCGAGCGCAACGGCTCGCTGATGCAGGAGCTGGTGTCTTTGCTGAACCCGCAGGAGGTCCGGGACAACTGGGGCCGGGCGATGTGGGTTCCCGGGGACAGCGGGATCGTCTACATGCAGAAGGCGCTGTACGACGTCCGGTCGACGAAATTTCTCGGCGTGCTCGTGCTGGGCGTCTACGACGGCTACATCCGTGAAATCTACGACAGCATCGATACGCTGAGCGGCGGGGACATCTATATCGTCAATGAGAAAAACGAGCTGCTCCTTCCAAGCCGCAGCGTGAACGGCTTCGATCCGGCTTTTATAACGAAAAGCTTGAAGGAGCGCTACTTCGCTGCCAACACGAGCATCCGATCGGGGCGCGGCACGTTCCTATCGACGATGATCTCGATCTCCAACGACCGCTGGAAGGTGCTGCACCTGATCTCCGTGAAGGAGCTGACCCAAGATACGGAGGCGATCGCCTATTGGACGGTGACGACTTGCGTAATCGCGCTGTTCCTGGCGTTTCTTATCGCTGCTTTTCTCGCGAGCAACATTACCGAGAACATTCGCCGGCTGCTCCAGAGCATGAGGCAGTTTTCCGGAGATTATACGCACAAGGCGGTCGTTCCCAAAGGAAGGGACGAGGTGGCGATGCTGGCCGAGAAGTTCAACTTTATGTCGGAGAAAATCAATGATCTGATCCATACCGTCTACGCCGAGAAGCTGTCGAAGCAGAAGGCGGAATACCGGACGCTGCAGTTCGAATACAAGGCGCTGCTCGCCCAGATGAACCCCCATTTCCTGTACAACACGCTGGAATCGATCCACAGTATGGCGAAGCTGAAGGGGGAGGATGAGATCGGGGAGCTGATCTGCCTGCTCGGCAATCTGCTGCGGGAAAGTATTGCGAAGAAAGGGGATTTCGTTTCCTTGTCGGAGGAGGTCGAATATATCCGTAAATATTTATCGATCCACCAACTGATTGACAGCGACAAGATCGAGGTGTTCTACGAGATCGACCCTTCGCTGATGGACGTTCAGGTGCCGAGGTTCGTGCTGCAGCCGATTGTGGAGAACGCTATCGTGCACGGGATCGAGGCGAAACCGGGCAAGGGCGTCATCCGGGTCCGGTGTCAGGCGGACACGAGAGACTTGATCGTGGAGGTAACCGATAACGGAATCGGCATGGAGGAGGAAGTCGTCAGGCACCTGCTGCAGGCGGAAGACCGCGTCCAGGAGGACGGCCAGCCGGCGAAACATACGCAGGTAGGCGTGAACAGCGTCAGCAAACGAATCAAAATGCTGTGCGGCGATCCGTTCGGCCTCGCCATCGACAGCCGTCCGAGTGAAGGCACGACAATTCGAATCCGTTTGCCAATGAGCATTCAAGGGGGGCTTTCGCAATGACGTACCGGGTGGTTGTAATCGACGACAAGGCGATTATCAGGAAAGCGCTTATTCAGACGATGGATTGGAACAACCTGAGCTGCGAGGTCGTCGGGCAGGCGGATAACGGCTTTGAAGGAAAGAAGCTGATCGAGCAGCTTCGCCCCGATATTTTAATAACCGACATCAAGCTGCCGGGACCGAGCGGTCTCGATCTGGCGGAGCATATGCACCAGGTGTCTCCTTCGTCCAAAACGATTCTGATGACCGGCTTCCAGCAATTCGAGTATGCGCAGCGCGCCGTGAAGCTGGGAGTAATGGACTTTATGCTGAAGCCGATCCGCAACGAGGAGCTGGCCCAGATCGTCAGGAAGGCGGTAACGGTGCTGCAGTCCGCGCAAACCCGGCGGCATGAGGAGGAAAAACTCGCCACGATGTACCGGGAGCTGGAGCATCAGATCCATGACTCGATCCCGTTCCTCCGCAGCAAGCTGCTAGCGGATCTGCTGACGGGCGAAGTGGCCGGCGAGCAAGCCCGGGACGCGATGGCCCGGCTGGAGCTAAGGGATGGTCGTCTGCAACTGCTCGGCATGCGTCCCCGCCGGCTGGACCGGACTTTGCAGGCTGCTCAGCGAAGCAAGCTTCTCAATCACCTGTACGCCCAGGTCACCCAAAAGGCGCAGCAGTCGAAGGAGAAGTACGGGATCGATCTCGCGGAGGCCCGCTCGAAGGAGGATCTGATCATTGCCCTGCTGCTGCCGAAGGGCGCGTCGGAGCGGGAGATGCGGCGGATTGTCACAGCCTTTGCCGGCGGGCTGTGCGGACGGGATGAGTCGTGGCAAGCGTTCGATTTCGTAACCGCAGTCACCGCCCCGTACAGAGGGATCGGCGAAACGGCCGCCGCCTTCGAGCAATTGCAGGCGATGCTGGACGCCGGTTTTTTTGGCGCTGGAGGTAAGCTGCTGTTTCCGGAATCGATTCCGGGCGCCAAGGACAAGGCCGAACGGTTCTCGATCATCCGCGATCTGGAGCAGTTCCATCATATGCTGGGCCAGGCCGCCGTCCAGCCGCTGACCGAGCCGATCGACCGGTTCGTGGAACGGGTCCGAATGTACAGCGAAGGCAGCATCCGTGTCGCAAAAGGGCTGATCGCCGAAGCGTGTCTCGCCATCGCGCGCCATTATTACCGGGTGACGGGCAACGAATTCGGGCTGGATCGTAGCATCGACAAAATGCTCGACGATATCGAGCGGCTCCCGGATCTGGCCCAGGCGTCCTCCTACCTGCACAGGCTGATGGAAGAAATACGCATAAAGCTGAGCGGCAGGCGCAAAGAGTACAGCTTGCAGGTCCGGCACATCCTGGACTACATCAACAGTCATTTTTCCGGCAATCTCACTCTGACCTCGGTAGCGGATCATTGCGGACTGAATCCGAGCTATGTCAGCCGGCTCCTGCGGTCAGAGACGGGCGATACGTTCGTCGATCTGGTCGCCAAGGCGAGAATCGAAGTGGCCAAACGGCTGCTGCGCGACCCGAAGTACAAGGTGGGCGAAGTGGGTGAAATGGTCGGATACAAGGAGTACGCTTACTTCTATCAGGTGTTCAAAAAATTCGAAGGAACCTCGCCCCGGGCATTTCAAAACCGGACGTAAAAAAATCTAATAAAAGTGCGAAATCGCTCCATGCCTTCCATTGTCCGGCTCAGCTAAACTAAGGATGTCTGCCGGTTTAGGACCGTCTGATCTGCTGACGGTATTTGCCCGGAGAGATTCCTTCCAGCTGCTTGAACAGCTTGTTGAAGAAGCTCAGGTCGTCGAACCCGACCTCCTGGGCGATATGCAAAATTTTGCCGTCCGTGCCGGCGAGCAGCTCCTTGGCGATGCGGATGCGGATCTCGTTGCGGTATTCGATAAACGTCTTGCCGTTATATTGCTTGAACTTGGTGATGAACGCGGACTGGCTCATACCGCACATCTGGCTCACCTGGGCGAGCGACAGAGGGCTGGAATGATGCAGCTCGATAAATTCGCACACCCGCTCCATCACCTTGCTTTCCGATGCCATGGCCGTCATCGGACGGTGCAGCTGCAGCTCGTAGCAGCGGCTTAAGTAGACGAACAGCTCGATCAGCCGGGTTTTCACCAGAATCCGATAACCGAGCTTCTTGTCCTTATATTCGGCGGTCAGCCGGTCAAGCAGCAGCTTCATCTCGATCCGCTGATGCGTATCCAGCGTCAGGTGCGACTGGAATTGAACCGATTGCCGCAGAAACGGCTCTACGTAGAAAAAGTCGACAAACGGCGTCACGAGGGAAAGCGTTTGCAGCTCGTTTTCGAGAAAGGACGCATGGAACAGGATGTTGTACACGAGGAGACTGCCTCCGGAGGCGACCTGATAGGCGTGCTCCGCATCCGGCTCGATAATGAACACATCGCCTTCACGGAGCGGGTACCGGTCCCCGCGATATTCGTGGTAGCCGCTGCCTTCCGCAATGTAGACGAACTCGATAAACTCGTGGGAGTGTGGCTCCACGACCTGATTGGCCTTCAGCACATACGGCCCCGTATGAAACGGAAAGTCCGCGCTTTCCAAATAATCGGCGTTATGGAATCGAGTCATGCCAGCACCTCCCGGCCCGGTCGGGCCATTCTTTTTTTAAAATATATCACAGATCGGGAAGCTGTACAGACGTTATTCAATAAGGAGTGGATACCGATGAGTGCCAACCGTAAAGAGCTGCGCCGGATTCCGCAGGCGGCACATCTTCGCCGGATCGTATCGTTTCAGCGCGGAATGATCGGGACGATGGGCGCCTGGATCGCCCGGCTGCGCCATGCCGAGGTGAAGTATATGGCGGCCCGGCAGCTATGGGAGTGGGCGGAGCATGTGGATGTGATCCGTAAGAGGCTGGGGGAGATGCCCGGGGGCAAGCCGGATGCTCCGCTGGAGGACCATCTGGAGCAGGTGCTGGAGGAAGCGCTGTTCGCAACGGACGAATTGCCGTTCCTGAGCGCTTTGTATGAGGCGATCCTCCCTGCGGTGCGGGGCGCTTATCTGGAGTATATCAACCGGACGGCCGAGCTGCCGGACCGGCCTTCGGTACACATTTTGGAAGATGTCGTGCATGCGCTGGGCAAGCAAATCGAGACGGGTCGGGTGATGGTCCGGCAGCTCGCGGCGGAAGCCGATCTGTTCACCGCCGGGGAATGGACTGCGCATATATGCGGGCTGCTCGAGCATGCGGGAGGGTTAAGCGGCGAGGCGGCCGCTTCAGCCGTGGACGTCGCGGCGAAACGCAGGTTCGCCGGCTGCCGTTACGAATCGCCGGTTATGCAGCACCGGGCGAAGGGCGCTTCTTTCAGCTACGACCATCCGATCGAAGGATACGTCTGGTCGCATACGCTGAAGGGCGACCCGCTGCTCGAACGCGTCGCTTTGGCGGTATGGCTGTACAACGAGATGGATGCGGCTGAGTACATTTCCCCGATTTTGTATGAGGTGAAAGGGATGCCGTGGGAATTTTATTACGATGTGGCCCGCCATACGTGGGATGAAGCCCGCCATTCCGAGTTCGGCTGCAGGCTGCTGGGAGCGTTCGGTTTTACTCCGGTCGAATTCGAGGTATGGGTAGCCACCTATATGAGCTCGATTGCGATGAAGCCTCACGAGCGCTACGCGGCGGTGACGTGCTGGTACGAGCCGGGCAGCTTCCAGGTGAAGCCGGACTACATGGAGCGGCTGGCGCAGCAGGCCGGGCTTGACGACATGACGGTCGAGCTGCTGCGGTTCGATCTGGCCGATGAGACGCTTCACGTCAGCTTCGGACATAAGTGGGTGGAGAAGCTGATGCGCCACTACGGCGACGAGAGGCCGGTCGGCGAACTCGTGGACGAGGTGAAGAAGAAAGGAACGGCGCTCCGGGAAGCGCAAGGAGCGGTCTTCCGAAGGACGATGCCTCCGGAGAAGCGCCATACGATGGAGACGATCCGACAGCGGCTGGAAAGCCGATCGGCGCATCATCCGGAATTTCAAGATAACTAATAAAATGTAAAGATCGTATAATTTTAAGCGCTTACAAAAGGCGGTATACTCGAAGCAGATTGGATATCCAGCTGATCCCATAACGGAGAGAGGGTAGCGCCATGTCATCCGAACTTCTGGCGACAGAGATCAAGCCGACAACGGAGGGAAGGGCGCGCAAAAGCGGCTTCTCCAAAGAAATGCGCAAAAACTACGACATGTACCTGATGCTAGTGCCCGCGATCGTCTACTACTTTATTTTCTCCTACACCCCGATGTTCGGCCTCGTCATCGCCTTTAAAGATTACAACATCTTCAAGGGCGTCTGGGAAAGCGACTGGGTCGGGCTGAGCAACTTTAAAGAAATGCTGAACTTCCCCGGCTTCTACGACATGGTCCGCAATACGCTGGTGCTGAACGTCCTGTCGCTTATCTTCGGGTTTCCGGCCCCGATCATTTTGGCGCTCATGCTGAACGAAGTGCGGCAGAAGATGTTCAAACGCGTGACGCAGTCGCTGCTGTACTTGCCTCATTTCATGTCCTGGATTATTATGGGCGGCATTATCTACAACCTGCTGTCTCCCCAGTATGGCTTCGTCAACATGGTACTGGAGAAGCTGGGCCTGGAAAAAATTTTCTTCATGGTAAGCGAGAGCTGGTGGATCACCACCTACGTCGGTTCCGGGATCTGGGCCGGAGCGGGCTGGGGCACGATCATCTATCTGGCCGCGATGACGGCGATCGATCCTTCCTTGTACGAGGCTGCGGTAGTGGACGGCGCGGGAAGATGGCGGAAGATCGTGCATATTACGATCCCCGGCATTATGCCGACGGTTACCATTTTGCTCATCCTGAATTTGGGCCACCTGGTTTCGATCGGCTACGAGCATATTTTGGCGCTGCAAAATCCGATGGTTGGCCGCGTATCCGAGGTTATCAGCACGTTCATCTATAACGTCGGGATCAAGCAGGCGAACTTCTCGATGACGACGGCGGTCGGGCTGCTCCAATCGGTCATCAATCTGATTCTGATTCTCGGCGCCAACTATTTTGCGAGAGCGATGGGGAAGGAAGGGCTGTGGTAAATCCGCATCCATGCGCGCATAGACGCGAAGAAGGAGGGGAGGCCTTTGCCGGCCGCTGCAAAGACGACAACGAAAACGACGAAGATTCGGCGAACCCATTCCGATTTGGCGTTCCAGATCGTCAACTACACGCTGATCAGCGCGTTCACCTTCATATGCCTGTTTCCGTTCCTCAATACGTTCGCCAGCGCATTCAGCGACAATCATGCGATTCAGTCGGGCAAAGTCGTGTTTTTCCCGGTTGGCTTTACGCTTGATCCGATGAAGGCGGTCTTTATGGACCACAGCATTATCCGGGCGTTATACATCACCATATTCGTGACGATAGTCGGGACTGCCGCGCAGATGATCTTCACGATTCTGACCGCTTATCCGTTGTCGCGCCGGGACTTGAAATACCGCGCCCAGATGATGAACTACATCCTGATCACGATGCTGTTCAGCGGAGGGCTGATCCCCGGGTATTTGCTGATCAAAAACCTCGGCATGCTGAACTCGCTGTATGCGATTATCGTTCCCGGGCTGCTGAGCAGCTTCAACCTGATTGTGCTGCGGACGTTTTTCCAGGGGCTGCCCGACGAACTGCGCGAAGCGGCCGTCATGGACGGGTGCAGCAACATCCGGTATATCATCACCTGCGTGGTGCCGCTGTCCATTCCCGCTATCGCCACACTCAGTCTGTTCTATGCGGTAGGCCATTGGAACAGCTACTTCGGCCCGCTGCTGTTCATCGACAATCCCGACCTCCATACGCTGCAGGTTAAGCTGCGGGCGATTCTGCTGCTGTCCCAGCATACCGTCAATATCAATGAGCTGACTCAGCAAAATGCGCTTCATCTGATGGAGGAATCGCTGAAATCGGCTACTATCGTATTCGCCACCGTTCCGATCCTGCTTGTCTACCCGTTCCTGCAAAAGTATTTCGTGAAGGGCGTCATGATCGGCGCCGTCAAAGGATGACAGGATGGATGGTATTAATCCTGAATAAAAGCAATGAGGAGGCAGGCAACATGCGACATGCTAGGGCCAAAATCGCTGTAACCGGACTCGCGCTTGTGATGGCATTGGCAGGATGCTCGGGGGGAGACAACAAGCCGGCCGGAGAGGCGGGCGGTAAAACCGAAGAGAAGCCGCCGGCGGCGCCGGAGAAGCCTACCAAGCTGAGGGTGGAGCTGTGGGACCGGAGCAATGCGGCGGAAGGGACGACGATTACGAATAACTTCCTGACGAACTGGATTCGCGACGAAGTCGCCAAGATCGGAATCGACATCGAGTTCGTTCCGGTCCCGCGGGCGACCGAGGAAGAGAAGCTGAACGTCTGGATGGCGTCCGGCGAAGCGCCCGACATTATTTTCGTCTACAACCCGACGGTGATGATGCGGTACGCGGAGCAGGGCGGCCTGCACGAGCTGACCCCGATCCTCGACAAGTTTCCGAAGCTGAAGGAAGCCAATAAGGTGGCGCTGGAGACGGCCGGCCTATACAAAGGCAAGCGTTACGCGATCCCGGCGCGGGTCGAAGCGACGGCGGGGCCGAGCATGAAGATTCGCCAGGACTGGCTCGACAAGCTGAATCTGAAAATGCCGACCTCCAACGACGAGCTGTACGCGGTGCTGAAGGCGTTCAAGGAAAAAGATCCGGGGGGCGTCGGCAAAGACAATATCGTTCCGTGGGGGCTGTCCACGCCATCCCAAGGGACGAAGAGCTTCTGGTACGGACCGGCCTACGGCTTCGGCGTCAAAAACCACGGCCCCGGCGGCATTCTCTACATGCCCAGCGGCAATTTCAAAAACGGCACGTATATTTCCGGCTGGGTATCCCCGGAAGGGAAAAACTTGTTCAAGTATATGAACCAGGCGTACAAAGACGGCCTTATTCCTAAAGAATTCGTGACTGACGTTAACAATCAGAAGCTGACGCAGGGGATTGCGAACGGCACGATCGGCTTCCTCGATTCCAACGACCAGGCGCAGGGGCTTAATTCGATTACCCGTAAAGCGGTGCCGACCGCCAAATGGGTGCCGGTTCCTCCGTTCAAGCAGCCGGACGGCACGATCGAGACGTCGACCGGAGCGAAGAACGGGATGCTGATCATGATTCCGAAGAGCAGCAAAGTGCCGGAAGTAGCGATGAAATATTTGGACTGGATGGCCATAGAGAAAAATATCTCGACCATACTCGGCGGAATCGAAGGAACGCACTACAAGAAGGAGGACGGACTGAACTTCGCGATCAATCCGGATCAGAGGAAGAAGGATCTGTACGCAGCCGGAGACTTGGGCATCATCTACAACGGATCGAGGACGTACACGCTTGAGCAGTTCAAGAAGCTGCAGAATACGCCGGAAAATCCGGATGCCGGGGAGCTCGCCTTCCAGCACCAGGAAATCTTCCAGAAATACGGGGTTGTCGAAGCGAATCCGGACGTGCCGCGGCCGATCGCGACGAAGAATAACCCGACGTTCGCGAAGTTTCTGTGGGACAGCATCTCCAAAGTGATCATAGCAAGCGACTTCGACAAGGAGTTCAATGCCATGGTCGACGGCTGGAAGAAGCTCGGCGGGGACGATTACGACAAGGAAGTCACCGAGGCGCTGAAGGCGATGAAAAAGTAAGCGGATAGGCGCGCGAGTTGCACAACCAGGGGAGGGACGAATAGCCCGGCTATTCGTCTTTCCCGTTGTATGCGAGGGTGATCTGTACTATTGGTGTACGTCCCGGGCATAAGCTCCTGCTGGCGTCCGGAAGGGCGAATCTTCCTCTATTAGCCTCGCTAAATGTTAATGCGGATAAGGAGCATGTCCAAGTTACCCCCGGAAAGGATGAGTGACGATGAACAAACAGCTGTATCTGGACTATATAAAAGCCGCCGTAGCGGAAGGGCGCAAGACGTACGACGCTTCGATCGAGCATTGGAAGCGGGCGTTTAATCCGGAAGTGTTTCTGGGGATGTATACGCCTCCGGGCAACATTGCGCTTCTGGCGCAAACCGAAGGTTTCTTGTTCCATGTGACCGGGGAGCGGGAATACGGGGAGGAGGCCAAGCGGCATCTGCTGTCGATCGACGGTTTTCAGTCGATTGTGCCGCAGGAGGTGGCGGGGCGTCATCCGGAATATGCGAGAGGCATCCCGGCGTTTGATCCGCTGTTTCAAGGCACGCATTATTTGCATGGCTATCTGTATCTGAAAGGGACGGATCTGCTGAATGCGGAGGAAACGGAGCGCATCGAAGACTCGATCCGCAGCGCGATCCGCGCCATGCTGCATTATCCGGAGTGGGGGGCGCACAACCGCTCGATGCTGCGCGTCTTCGCCCTGTCGCTCTCGATAACGGCGCTTGGGGATACGGAGGAGACGCGCGAGTGGGCCAAGCTGCGCGATTATCTCGCCGAAGAGTCGTACGGCCGCTGGTCGATCGAGGATGCCGAGCTGTATCTTCCGCTCTGGCTGTATTCGTGCATTATCTATGCCAAACATACCGGCCGGGAGAGCGACTACTACTCGAAACCGCAGACGAAATATTATTTTGACTTTATTACGCGGGCGATTACGCCTTACGGCCAGATCCCCGACTTCGGGGACGCCCATTATAACTCGTATTGGTATTTGTGGCTGGCCTGCCTGGAGATGGGGGCGGCGAAGTACCGCTGTGGCCGAATGAAATACGCGGCGGGCAAAATCTACGAGTACGCCTCTTCCCGTCTGGAGGGACCGGCTTCCTTATACTTAGCTGCTTTCTATACGTACGCTTATACTTGGGGAGACGACGATGTGGAGCCGGTTCGCCCGGACGGACAAAGCGAGCTGCTGCTGGAGGATGTGATCGGCAAAAAGATATCGTTTCGCGACGGCTGGAGCGAGGATGACGCGTACCTGCTGTTCAACTACCGGGACGAGGGGGATTATGCCTACACGCCTCGGGAATACCTGCGTCTGACGATTAACGCTCCGGCCGAGAAAGCCCACCACGGTCATGCCGACGAAAATGCGGTGCTTATGCTAGTGAAAAGACAAAACGTGCTGCTTCATGATGGAGGATACCGCGATCAGGCGCCGAATGGTAAATACCGGGCTGATCTGTATCACAACAGGCTCGTGTTCAGGCAAGGACTGCCCGATCCGGCCGGCGGCGGCTCGATGTACGATTTCATTCACGACGACGGGACTTACAGACGCGTATCGACCGAGCTGCTGCACTATCAGTCGTTCGGTGAGATCGTATACAGCCGAACGAGGCTCCGCGATCCGTACAGGTCGGTGATGTGGGACCGGAACATGACGTATTTGCGAGACGAGGGCGTCTACATCGTCGTGGACTGGATCGTATCGCAGCGGGAGCAGCAGCTCAGCACGATCAATTTGTGGCATCCCGGCAGCGTGTTGGACGAAGGGCCGAACTATTACGTCGGACAGGTGCCTCATATTTACAAAGGGCCGGGCGATACATCCCCGCTCGTTAACCGCAGAGATTTGGCGCTATTGATCGAGTTTCCTGGGAGCGTTCGGCCAATCGGGAAGGAGACGATCAGACGCTGCTACGGAGACAGTACGATGGTATACGAGGCGGACAGCCGGGATGCGGCGGCGGGAGAGATGGCGTGTTTCGTCACCGTGCTGACTCCGGTGGAAGCGTCCGGCCGGGGGGCGGACCGGATCGGAAGGGTCAGCGTCAGCTATCGGCCTGATCAGAACGATCAGCTTGGACTCGTCTATAGGCGGCCGGGCAAAACGACCGAGCTTACTTACAAGCTCGACCTGGATAAAGGGGTCCGGCGCGAGCCGGAGGACAGGTTGTATCCGAAATACAGCTGGGAGCAAAGCGCTCTCGGGTACGGCCGGATCGGGACGGATGCGGACTTCTCGTTTGTGGAGGAGGACGGTTCGGGGCCGGCACGCTACGGCTTTGTGAACGGGTGCGGCTTGCGGCTGGACGGAGCGGACGTGCACCGGACGCCGGTGTTGTCTTATTATCAGTTCCCGCTCGGCACGTATACGACGGGAGACCACAGATGGCGAGCATGGTCAGGCCTTGTTCCGGAACAAACATAAAGGAAAACATGGAGGGGTACAGATGAATTATCGCAAATTTGGCTCGACAGGATGGAACGTATCGGAGATCGGATTCGGCGGATGGCAGATCGGCGGCGGAGGCGCTTTTGGCGCAGTCGACGACGACGAGTCGGTACGTACGCTGCTTGAAGCCTGGGAGCAGGGAATCAACCTGGTAGATACCGCTCAAATGTACGGAAAAGGCCATTCCGAGGAAGTGATCGGCAGGGCTCTGAAGGAGTGGAGCGGCAGTCATATTTACATCGCAACGAAAGTGCAGCCGGTGCAGTGGCCGCATCCGAGGGAGGACGATCCGGAAATGGCCGGACGGTACCCGGCCGAATATGTGCGCGAGCAGTGCGAGGCCAGCTTGCGCAGGCTCGGGGTGGAAGCGATCGACTTGTACCAGCTCCACGGCTGGTTCCCGAAGGGGCTGGAGCAGACGGAGTGGCTGGAGGCGCTGCGGCAGTTGAAGCGGGAAGGGAAAATTCGCGAGTTCGGCGTATCGATCCGGGATTACCGGCCTGAGGACGGGATCGCTCTGGCCCGTTCCGGACTGGCCGCTTCGCAGCAGGTCGTCTACAACCTGTTCGAGCAGCGTCCGGCGGATGAGCTGTTTCCGGCGTGTATGGACAGCGGAACGGCCGTGCTGGCCCGCGTACCGTTCGACGAAGGGTCGCTGATCGGCAACTGGACGGCGGATACGTACGACACGTTTGCGCCGGGCGATGTCAGAAGGGTTTATTTCAAAGGCGAGCGGTTCCCCAAGACGCTGGAGAAGGTTGCACAATTAAAAGCGGCGCTGGCCGAGGCGCTTCAAGTGCCAGAAATCAATATGGCGGAGATGGCGCTTCGCTTCTGCCTGTCGCATGAAGCGGTAAGCTGCGTCATACCGGGGATGAAAAACCGGAGTGAATTGTCGGCGAATCTGCGCGTCTCGGGCCGGGAACCGCTAAGTCCGGAGCTGCTGGAGCTGCTGCGATCGTTTAATTGGCCGAGAAATTTCCATAACCCGGATACGGTTGTGTAGCGGCCGCTGAACCTATAGGCATACCGGTGAGGGTCGACTTCCGGTATGCCTTACTTTTATAGTTTGAGGGAATATACGAGCGCAGTGTCCACGACCGCGACGATAACGAAGAGAAGCGCCAGTCGGGGATGGCCCGAGGCGTACAGGGCGGCGGCGGCCGAACCGAAGACGGCGGCTTCGAGCAGGATGCGGATCGGGACGGTTACGGGGAAGGAAGCCTTCGGTGCGATGAAGGCGCCCCAGAGTACCGCAGCGGCCAGAGGGACGCCGAGCCCGAGCAGCAGCTTCATGGGCAGCCCGCCGCCCGCTCCGGCGCGAAATCCCCAATACCCGAGGGCGGTCAGAGCGGCTAGTTCGAGCAGAAAACGGACGGCTAATATAAGCATGGAGACGATGGACATGGCGGCACCTCATTCATGGGATTGGGTCCGGATCGTTTGGAGTCCGGCAATAAACGTATCCACCAGCAGACGAAAGGTGACGTCCAGATCGAGAGGTAGGCCGAAGGCCCCCTTCTGCTCCAGAGAGGCAAAGCCGTGCAGCATGCTGCGCAGGCAACGAACCGCATGGAGGGCTGCGTCTTCCGTCATATTATAATCTTTAAAGAGAGCGACCAGCAGCCGGACGAGTTTGCCGCCGGCTTCGACGATCTCCGGGTGGCCGGGGTCCGGGGCGCGCAGCGTCAGCTCGTATACGCCGGGTCTCGCACGGGCGAAAGCCAGATAAGCGGCGCTCATCGCACGGATCGCGTCGTCACCGGTCATATCCGTTACGGCGCTATGGGCCGTGGCGTATAATTGTTCGAGTCCGTAGACGGACAGCTTCATGCGCAGTCCGGGCAAGCCGTCGATGTGGTTATATAGCGACGGGGTCCGAATATTCAGCTTCTTGGCCAGCGCGGCCAGCGACAGCTCGTCGATGCCTTGCGTATCCGCGATATCCGCAGCGGCCAGCAGGAGTGTCGTCAGATCGAGTCCGATTCGGGGTGACATGGCGGTTACACCGTCCTTTCCGGCGTGTTCGGGCGCAGCTTGGTTTCGGCTTCGGCGATTGCGCGGTTTATGTCGGCCAGCGGCTCGAGCAGCATCCTGCCATGGCCGACGGCCAGCAGAGCGGGGGAGAGCGCGGCCAGCTTCCTCGCGCTGTCCAGCGCCGCTTGCTTGTTCCAGGTGGCGAGGGCCGGGAACGGAAACAGCGGCTTCACCTGTCCGGAGACGGCGACTCCGCCTCTAGTCTGCATGGCGTCGCCGGCGATCAGGGAGCGGCTGCGGGTATCGAGGAACGCCATCGAGCCGGGCGTGTGCCCCGGAACCGATACCGCCAGCAGCGAGCCGATCCGGTCGCCGTCCCGCAGCACGATGTCGGCGCGTGTCTTCAGTTTCTTGGGAACGCCGCCGCGTATCGGCGAATTCGGCTCGTCCGGGTCGAGCGAGACGTCTCCGGCCAGCAGCCGGGCGTCTCTGGATGAGATATGGACCGGCACGCCGGGCAGCGCTTCCTTGAGCGCGTCCAGCGCGCCGACATGATCGTCGTGGGCGTGCGTCAGTACGATTCGCGTGATCGGCTTGCCGACCTTGGCGGCAGCCTGCAGGATAGCCGATGTGCTGTAAGGCAAAGCGGCGTCGATCAGCGTCAAGCCGTCTTCTTCCTCGACCAGATAACAGTTGACAGGGAACAAGCGCGGGATAAAGGTTAATTGATATAGGGTCCCAATTTGCGTAGTTTTCATCGTCCGGATCTCCTTTTTGAACAAAAACTAGTGTTGTTAGTTTTACTATAACTAATGACATTAGTTTTTGCAACTCTTTATTTTTTATGTAAGAACAGCTTTTTAACGAAGCCTTTTCCACGATGAATGACCCTACGTAAGAGGTGGCTTTCCTTCGTTCAGAATGTCTTGGTTCGCATTAACGCTTTAGCGAACTTTAAACATCCAGAATCGTTAAAAAAACCGGATTTTCAGACTGCTTGGAAGCAGCCCGAAATCCGATCAGGCAAGTTTTTATGGAGCGGATATAAATCCGGCGCGGACGAGCATGCGGTGGACGATCGCCGCCGCTTCCGCCCGAGTAATGGATTTGGACGGTTGAAGCTCCCCGGGTGCGCTGCCTGCGAGAAGTCCTTCCTTCACCGCGCTTGCGAGTACCTCTCTTGCCCACGGTACGTCATTCGCATCGGCGAACGGGCGAAGCCATACGTCCGCTTCGTCGCCCTTCAGGCTTGTCGGTATGCCGGCAAAACCGGCTGCCCGTACCGCCATGGCAGCCGCCTCCGTGCGGCTCATCATCCGGTTCGGCTGGAACGAGCCGTCCTCGTAGCCGTCGATGAGTCCGGCTCTGGCTGCGGAGCCGATCTCACCGGCGAACCAGTCGTTTGCCGTTACATCGCTGAAGCCGGCCGTCCGGGAGGTATCGGCGGTGGACAGGGCGAGTGCGCGATTCAGCATGGACGCGAATTCCGCCCTTGTCACGCCGCGCTCCGGCGCAAAATCATCGCTTGACGTGCCGGTAACGATGAAGCGTCCGGCCAGTTCCCTGATCGTCCGGTCCGCCCAATGGCCGGCCGGCCGTATCCTGGAAGGCCACTTCGTCCAGAGCCGTCTCGATTGTAAAGCGGATGTTCAGCTCGCTTGCCGGTACGCCCAGCTGTCCGGCCCAATCCGATATCGGCAGCCTGGAGGGCTCCAGAATGACGGTTGCCTGACCGCTGCGGATCGCGAGCGTCGACGAAGCTTTGGCTCCGACCAATGCCGCTGCGGGCAGCAGTGCTTCCCGCACGGTTTGAATCGTGACATCGCTGTCTGACGCGAGCGCTTCTTTCAGCGTGTCCGAGTCGATCGGTTGATTAGCGCTCTTCCTGCCGGAATAATAAAGTCGCCGCTGCTGCCATTTCCGTTATTGCCGTTATTTCCGCCGTTATCCGCCAGCTAGAGGCCAGTGAGCGGCTGGATTCGCTGCTTCGGTAAGGAAAAGAAGTCTCTGCATCCATCGTTCCGGTGGAGCGGAAACTTCTTTTTCGTTGCTTTAGGGACAGGATGATGTGCCGTCATGTGGCGGATAAGAGTGGTTTGCAGCTTTTATATTCTCCGGATCCCGTTTGGAAGGGGAAATAAGAGCGGTTTGAAGCGGCTATAATCCGCGAAAAGGGTACAGGCCCCATCAATTGGTTGAAATAAGGGGTGCAAACCGCCTCTATCCGCTTCGGTTTCTCGATTCCGTCGAAAATAGAGGGCACCAGAGACTCTTATGGAGTGACCGTCCGCAGTCCTGCCGTGGAACCCGCATAGGTGGAACCCCGCGTGCCGTTTCTCCCGCCCTGCAGGCCGGCGCATTCCGGACAGACGGGACTATCGGTAGTTGTACGACTTCTCCACCGTTCCATTTCTCCTGTGTACGATAACGCAGATGTTCTCGTCGGAGGCGATCTGCTTCGCTTTATTTTCCGCCGCCTCCTTGGTGGGGGCGACTGCCTCCGGCTGCCGGGAGCCTTGCCGCTTGATCGCCCAGCTTCCTTCATGCGGGACTACCCGGAGATTGATCGCGGCGTCGGAAGCGGCGTCCTGCTCCGGATGGTTCTCGTTCCACTCCTTGGCCTGGGACGTTGCGATCGCGATCGCTCGTCCCTCCTCATAACCCTCCTCCAGCAAAGCGTTGGCAATTTCGACCGCTTTTCCGCGGACGCGGGGTTCGAAATTTTTCAGCGACGGCGGATAATTGCGTTTCGTCCATGGCATAGCTGTACGCCTCCTTCAGCTTATCAAGTCCGGAAGCCCGGTATCGTACATCACTTACCCTGTGCGGGAGTGGTCCAAACAACGGGACGATCTTCGCTTTGCCGCAGCAAGCCCGGCGAATCCCGGCCGAGGAGAAAACCGAATGCCGGCAAGCGCTGCGCCCGGCGGGAGGGGAAAACACCTTCTTTTCGTGTCTAACGGGCCGGTCTTATGGCAACAATGGCTATCGTACGCCCCGGCAGATTGGAACTAAGGGAGGATGGGTGGGCCGTGCTTCGGACAGACAAGCTATCGCCATTGCAGATCTACTTCATGCTCATCCTGGTTGTCGGTCTAGTAAACCACGTAACGATTATACCGCTGCTGCTTCAAGCATCCGCCAAAGACGCCTGGATGGGCGTGCTCCTGTCGCTGGGGCCGCTGCTGCTCTGGGTGCTGCTGATCGCTTATATCGCCAAAGCGACGCATCAGCGGAACTTCATGGGCTGGCTGCGCGACCGTACCGGCGTGTGGCTGTCCAGTCTCATCGCTGCTCTGTTATCCCTGTATCTGTTTGCCAATGCCTATATTACGCTCAAAGAAACCATAATGTGGATTCAAGTCACGTTTTTACCGCAGACACCGATCACCGTCACAGGCAGCGTTCTGCTTACTTTATGCTACTACTCGTCCAGGAAAGGCATCAAATCGCTGGCGATCGCATCCGGTTTCTTGCTGCCGGCCGTTCTTGCGTTCGGCTATTTCGTTATGGGGAGCAACTTTCAGTTCAAACGGTACGAGCTGCTGTTCCCCCCTTTTATGAATGGCGTCATGCCTGCGGTGAAATCGGCTCAGTACGTCGCGGCAAGTATTATGGAGCTGATCGTCCTGCTGATTCTCCAGCATTATCTGATCTCTTCCTTGAAGCGGACTCACTTGTTCGTCCTGGTGCTCGTCATGGGCGGTCTGACGATCGGTCCGCTGATGGGAGCGATTGCGACGTTTGGGCTGGAATCGGTGCAACTGCGCTATCCGTCTTATGAGCAGTGGAGACTGGTTACGATCGGAAGCTACATTGCCCATGTCGATTTTTTGTCCATCTACCAATGGTTGTCCGGAGCGTTCGTGCGTATTTCGCTCATGGTACTGCTCATCTCCGAAGTATGGCGGATCAAGGCGCCGCGCCAAAAAAACGGATTCCAATTCGGACTATGCGGGCTGCTTCTCGTGCTCGTTGTCGCGCCGCTAAGCGATACCGGATTTCTTAAGCTGTTGACGGGGTACTATACCACGGTATTCTGGTATTTGCTCGCGTTGTCCCTGCTTCTCTTCCTGATCGTATACATCCAAGCACGCAAGAAGGGGGAATCCCAATGAAACCGCAGTGGAAAAAATGGTTAACCCGGCACCGGAGGCCCGTACCGGATATTCTACGTGATGTGGAGGAGGAACCGGGACTTGGCCGCCTTTCCGACTGGGATGAAGCGAGCTTGCGCGACTACTTCAAGCTGTCGGCGGATATTGTGGTTCAGTCGTACGTTTACGGTGAACGGGGCGACAAAAAAATCGTGCTGGTGTTTTGCGAGGGACTGGCGAGCCGTACGCAAATTACCGATTTTGTGCTGCCTGCCTTGGATGAGGTGATGAACCGCGAGGAGGAGCCTGCGCGGATAGCGGCCGAGCTGAAAAATAAGCTGCAGCTGAGCGAAGCTACCAGTGACCGGGAATGGATGAGACGTCTGTTAAGCGGAGAACTGATCGTACGGCTGAGCGGAGCGGATCTGATGTATACGCTCCATATTTGCGACGTGCCGCAGCGCGCTCCCGAAGAATCGACAACGGAAATCTCGATCAAAGGTCCCCGCGACGGCTTCACGGAGGAGCTTGCCACCAACGTCGCGTTGGTCCGCAAAAGGCTGAGAACGACCAAGCTGCACAACGAGGTATTCGTGATCGGAACGGAGAGCCAGACGGCGGTATCGCTGCTGTACCTGCAAGGAGTTACCAAACCCGATCTGGTGGAGGAGGCGCGCAGACGGCTGAATCATTTCGAGATTGACGCCTTGCTCAGCAGCGCACAGCTGGAGGAAGGGATCTCGGACTCCTCCTATTCGCTTTTCCCGCTTCTCGATTATATAGGCAGGCCCGATTTTATCGCACAAGTTCTGCTCAAGGGCAGGCTCGCCATCTTGGTGGACGGCTCCCCGATGGCGCTCATCGCTCCCACCAATATGACGGCTCAGTTGAAATCGCCGGAGGATCTGCATTTTCCGTTTTATTTTGTTACGTTTGAGGTTTTCCTGCGCGTGACGGGACTGCTTGTATCGATACTGACGCCGGGATTTTTGATCGCCTTGATCTCCTACAATATCGACCAGCTTCCGTTTCCGTTAATGGCGACGATCTCCAACTCGCGGTCCGGTCTGCCGTTGTCCGCTCCCATGGAGATTATTCTCATGCTTATGCTGTTTGAGATTTTCCGGGAGGCCGGGCTGCGGCTCGCCAAAGGACTGGGACAAACAGTCGCGGTTGTAGGCGGGCTGATCATCGGCGACGCCGCGATCCGCGCCGGACTGACATCGCCGACGATGCTGTTCGTGGCGGCCGCTACGGGAGTGTCCACGTTTATTCTGGTCAATCAATCGCTCAGCGGCACCGTCAGCCTGATGCGCCTGTTTACCTTGCTGTGCTCGTCTCTGCTGGGTATGTTCGGTTTTTTTATAAGCATGTTTACGATCGTTATTTATTTATCGGGCCTGAGGTCGTTCGGAGTCGGTTATCTGGAGCCGTTATCCCCGGTCTCTTTCCGAGATCTCATCCCGGCCCTGATGAAGCCGCCTCTGAAGAAACAGCGGGAAATTCCGAATATGCTGAGCAAGGACCCTCATCCCGATCAGGAGGGGAACAGATCGTGAAGAGAACCTTGGTGAGGCTGATGCTTGTGCCTCTTCTGCTGCTGACCGGAGGCTGCTGGGATATGCATGAGATTCAGAATATCAGCTACGTGACCGCTCTGGGGGTCGATTACGAGAAGGGGGAGTTTACCGCATACGCCCAATTGATCGATTTCGCTTCGATCGCCAAGCAGGAGGGAGGGCGGAAGCCCGGACCGACGCTTGTATGGGTAGGGAAGGGGAGGGGCAAAACTTTAAATTTGGCGATGAACGATTTGTACAAGACGGCTCAGGGGCGGATCATGTGGAGCCAGCTTACGCTGATCGTACTGGGGGAAAACGTGCTGAAGCAAGGGGTGTCCACGTTTAAGGATGCGATTAGCCGTTACCGGGAAATCCGCTTTACTCCGTGGATGTTCGGGACGAAGATGCCGATCGAGGAGTTGTTCGTCGTTCCGGCTTTTTTCGATCTGACTCCGCTCTCCACGTTATCCCATAACCCTAAAGAGACGTACGGTCAGCATTCCCGTGTCCTTCCCGTCCGGTATGTGACGATGCTGTCGGACCTCCGGGAGCCGAGTAAGACGATGATTCTGCCGAGTCTCGGAATTTTGACCGACCAATGGGCAAAGAACGGAAAACCCGACACCAAAATGTATATAGACGGAGTATTCGCGATTCACCGGGAGAAGCCGCTGGGCTGGCTCGATAACGAGCGGTTGTCCGGGCTGCGCTGGATGACCTCTCAAACCTCGCGGGCTCCGCTGCTCATCGAGGAGGAGGGGGAGCTGCTCGCCGTGCTGTCTATGGAAGACCCGCGCATTCATGTGAGCGATTATAAAGAGAACGGGCGCTATTTCTACAAGATCAAGCTGTCCATCGAAGCCAACCTGGTCGAACAAGTAGCATCATCGGACGAGGAGAAGCTGAAGGAGACTGCAGAGAAGCTGATCCGGGAAGAGATCGAACGTACGTTCCGAAGCGGAATCGCGATGAAGGCCGATTTGTACCAGCTCGAATACCACACTTACAAGAGCCGCTACAAGGATTGGAAGAGGATGGGGGCAAAGGGATTTCCGCTGCGGAAGGACTCGATCACCGATGTTGAAGTGTCGGTCCGGATCCGCCATGCGGGAATGATCAGAGCAACTTAGGAAACACCCGTCTAAGCTGCATGACGATAAAGGCAACGGCAGCCGCCTTGAGCGCGTCGAACGGCAAGTACGGATAGCAGCCGAGCAGCATCGCCTTGCCCAGCGGCACGTTCAGCTTGTACATCAGCCAGGGGACGCCCGTTACATACAGGAGCAGGGAGCCGAACAGCTCGATTACGAGGAACATCGCGGCATAAGCGGCCCAGCCTGTTCCTTTAATCCGGTTGACGAACCAGCCGATCAGCATGGCGCTGACCGGAAACATCCAGATAAAACCTCCGGTCGGACCGAGCAGCAGTCCCAGACCCCCTTGTCCGTGAAGCAGCGGGAGTCCGAGCGCCAGCAGCAGTACGACGGTAAACATGCTGAAGAAGCCGTAATAAGCCCCAAGCAAAGCTCCGGCCAGCATGACGGCCATATTTTCCAGTGTGATCTGCACCGGAGAGAAAGAAAAACGGATCTGGATATAACTCATGGCGACCAGTAGGGCGCCGAACAGGGCGCTGAATACGATGCCTTTCACAGTTAGCGGCGTGCGGCCCGATTTCATCGTGGTTAACTCCTCTCTTTCTCGAAAGCGACCGGTTATGGTACCATATTCGAAGTTACAGGATAGGCATAAGCCTGTCAATGCGGATTCGGAAAGGGGCCTATGCCGGTGCGGCCATTGTGGAGGTTGGATAACGCGGAAGTGACGGTTCAGGCTGCAAGCGGACCGAGAAAGGTGCTGCAGGGGCTGAACCTAGCTGTCGGAGAGGGCGAATATATCGCGGTCGTCGGATGTAACGGAAGCGGGAAAAGCACGCTTCTGCGGGTACTCGGAGGATTATGCCCGTTGTCCGGAGGCTCCTTGACGGCGGATGGGGAGGCGAGTCGGCAGCCCGGGTATGTCTTTCAAAATCCGGACGCTCAAATCGTAGGTGAAACGGTGTACGAGGAAGTATGCTTCGGCATGGAAAATCGGGGCGTTCCGCCGGAGGAGATGGCCGAAAGGTTCCGCCGGGCGATGGTGGCCGCGGGTATGGACGTTCATCCGGACACGCCGGTAGAACGTCTGTCCGGCGGCCAGAAGCAGCTGCTGTGCATCGCGGGGGCTATGGTTACCGGAGCGCAGTCGCTGCTGCTCGACGAGCCGGCGGCCATGCTCGACCTGGACACCAGATCGGCCGTGCTCCGGATTGCACGCGAGCTGCAAGAACGCGGCGCCACGATCGTATGGGCGACGCAATCGATGGATGAACTCGTCCCTGCAACCCGGGTCATTGCGCTCGTGAACGGGGGCATCGCGTACGACGGCACGCCCGAGCGGTTCTTCTACGGATCGGCCGGGAACGGCAGGATGTTCGATCCGGCGGAGACGCCTTGCCTGTCGCTCGGGTTCCGGCCGCCTTATGCGATCCAGGTGGCGCACCGGCTGCTTCAGATCGGCATAGAGCTGGGCGAATGTCCGATGCTTGACGGGCAGCTGAGAAGAGCGGTGACGGAACTATGCCGATAAGGACGGAGAAGGCAACGGTCGTCGCCGAGGATGGCCGCCGGCTGCTGAGCGAGGTGAGCTGCACGTTCGGCAGCGGAGAGCTGACCCTGCTCGTCGGAGCGAATGGAGCCGGGAAATCGACGCTGCTCGATGTGTTGTCCGGACTAACCGCCTGCGAAGGAACGGTAGAGCTGGACGGGGTACCGATCCGGGACGGGCGTCGGCTAAACCAGGAGGCGGCTTACCGGATCGGCCGCCAGTTCCAGTATCCCGAGTCGCAGCTGTTCGCTGCGACGGTGCAGAAGGAATTCGACTATTCGCTCGGTTACATGAAGCTGCCGGACGACGAGAACCGAACCCGCACTGACCGTGCGATGAGCGAGATGGGGTTGGCGGATTCGCTCAAGGCGGAATCGCCGCTGGTGCTCAGCGGCGGGGAGAAACGGAGAGTCGCGATCGCCACCACGCTGGCCGCCGATCCGGACTGGCTGCTGCTTGACGAGCCGACGGCCGGGCTGGACCCGGAAGCGGCTTCGAGGCTCGTGAGCGCGCTGCTCAGCCGGAAGGGAAGGCCGTCCGGCGGCATCATCGCCGCCACGCACGATCTCGACCTGCTGCTGCCGGCGGCTGACCGTGTCGTCGTGCTGCGCGAAGGCGGCGTGATCGCGGACATGCCCGCGTCCGAGCTGGCCTTGCGCCCGGACGTATGGGACCGCGCCGGCATCGGCAGACCGGCATCCGCCGAGCTGGCCGGGCAGCTGCGTTTGCTGGGGCTGCCGGTTCCGGCGAAGTTTCTTGCGCCGGAGGAAGCGGCCGATCTGATTGCGGGCCGGCTGCGGGCCGCCGGGGGGCGTCCGTCCTTGGAGACAGACGCTTATGGGGAACCGCCCGGGGAAGGGGCGGCGGCGCAACCGGGAGCCGCGCTTGCGCGGGACCGGGTGCCGGAACAAGATCGGGAACGGGGCAGCGGGCGTATAGCGGGCTCGCCGAAACGATTCGTCGAATCGCTCGATCCGCGTGCCAAATGGCTGTTTATGATGACCTTCTCGATCGGCGTGCTGATCCAGCGCGATTGGCTCGGGTTCGGACTGGGCGCTATAGCGGCTGCGGCGCTTCTGCTGCTGTGCCGGGTGCCGGCGCGGCATATCGTGCCGCTGATGCGGCCGTTTCTATGGTTTGCCGCGGCCTCTGTCGCCGTATCCGGCCTCGGAATCGGGGAGGCGGGTTTGGCTGCAAGCTCTTCCGGCGGCGCATGGGAGTCGGGTGCGGGAGGCGGTGCAACCGAAGCTCCGATCCGCTTTGGCGTGTTTACGTTCTCGGCGGCTGCGGCCGGGGTTACGTCGTTCGAGCTGTTGAAGATCGGTTGCGTCATGGTCGCGGGCATCCTGCTGTCGGCTACGACGACACCTTTCGAGATGAAGCGGGCGATCGAGTATGTGCTGCTCCCGCTGCGCTATATCCGCTTTCCGGTCGAAGCGGTGGCGCTGACCGGCTCCTTGCTGCTCCGCTTCATCCCGGTGCTGCGGCGGGAAGCCGTCAAGTTCAACCGGATCGCCCGCTCGCGCGGCAAGCGGGTGAGGCGCAGCGGAGCGACCCGGCTGCGCGATCTGCCTGTGATGATCGTGCCGCTGCTGATGTCGCTGCTGCAGATGGCGACGGACCTGACCGTCTCGATGGAAGCGCGCGGCTATACCCGGACGGGGCAGCGCCGCACCTCCGCCGTGCAGCTCGTCATGAGCCGCCGGGACTGGGCCGTGGTGGCGACCGCGCTGGCCGTCGCCGTAATTTTTGCCGCTACCTCCATAGGGTGAGGCGGCGCTGGCCGCCCGCAGCGGAGGCAACTCAATTCCCGGGCGTTTTCAGTTCGAACTCCCACGGACCGCGCACGACCGTGCGGATTTCCGTCACGTAGATCGTAAGCTCCTGCTGGTCCGGCTCCGCCTCCAGCGTCATATCCTCCATGGCTCGAGTGACTTCGTTCAGCCGGGAGGAGGCTCCTCCGCTTTGGCCTTTTACCGAAAAGTCAGGAAAGAAATGGAGCAGCGATTCCATCTCCGTATCGTCGTGCTGGAGGTCGAATTCGATCCGGATCGATCCCGGTACGTAGGAATCGTAAGCGAGCCGCTCCACGCGTTTTACCTTGACCGGGAAACCTAGCAGGTTCCACTGCCGGTTCAGCTCCAGAACGCCCGACTGCGGGAGCGGGATCGTCATCTTTACCGGCTGCTCCGCACGCCGGACAAGCGCAAGCTCCGGAATATGCAGCTTGTAGCCGGAGAGCTCCCGCTCGTTGTGTGCGAACATCAATTCATTCGGATTCGGGAAGTTCTCATCCCGAATATAAGGGATCGGCTCTCCTGACGGCCCGGTAAGCGTCGGCGCCGCTATATTCTCATAAGAACCGAGGCCGAACGATTCGATTCGGCTCGCGGGCGGAAGCTGCGGCACGAGTGTGACTCTCATCTGCCCGTTCTGTTGAGCGGTCGCCACCGCCGTCAAAGTAATCCCGCTTCGAACGTCGGTTACGCCCAGATCCTCGACGCGGTCCACCTTTTCCGGAGGGGTTAGGCGGATCTTCATATCGGAAGGCGTGCCGTCAAACGATACGGACATCTCCTCTGTCACCTTAATAGGCCCTGTGTAATAGAAGCCCCCGGTCCAATCTCCGGCGCTGGCGATCATGCTGGCTTTGAACTCGTACCGGTTGCCGTCTGCGTTAATCAGTTCCATCGTCTTGACAGGGGCAGCTGTCCCCGTTAAAGCTGCGGAAGAATGAGTGCTGCCGATCGAGACTCCGCGAATATCGATCCGGTCCGTTCCGTCGAGATGCGTAACCGGTGCGGGCAAAATGTAGAGGATCTCATGATCCTCGCTGGATTGGACGGTTCCGTAGCCGGGTATGAATTGCAGCATCTTGCGGACCTGTGCGCGGACATCCGGCGACGAATACAAGGCCAGCGCGCCTGCTATAAGGCATAATCCCGCTACGGCGGCGGCCAGCAGACGTCTGCGGAGGGGCGATCGGCGCTGTACCGCTTCCGCGGACAACAGGGCTTCTGCTGCTGCGGGCGTATCGGGGACGGCTGCCGTGTCGTTGCCGGGAGAGAGGGCCGGGTTCGCTGCCAGGCCGAGCTTGGCGAACGTTCTGGAGCGGATGCGGCTGAGCGTTTGGGCATCCAGACGGGCTTCCTCCCGGGAGGGCTCCACGTCGCCGAAGCGGTCCGCTGCGGCTTCCGGCTCGATGGAATCGGCCAGACGGAACAACATTTTTTCCTCGTTAGCGTTCATAAGCTCTCCTCCTCCATCCGGTCCGGCATCCGCTGCCGGAACAGGCTGCGAATCCTCGCCAGTCTGCGCTCCACCGCTTTGGGCGTTAATCCCGTGCTTCCCGCAATCGTGTCGACCGGTTCGTAGTACAAATACCGTTTGACAAAAAGAGTTCGGTTCAGCGGTTCGAGAGAATCGGCGATCCGCATCACCTCTTCCCATGTTTCCTTAGCCAGCACCCGTTCCTCCGTCCCTTGTCCGCGATCGGCCGGCTCCTTCGCTCCTGATTCCGCTTCTGCCCGGTCCCGCCATGAGGCGAGCTTCCGGCGATAGTCCAGCGACTTGTATTTGGTCAGCATGAACAGCCATACTTGCAGCGTTCCTTTTGCCGGATCGAATTGCCCGATTTTGTCCCATGCGGTCAGGAATACGTCGCTTATGCATTCCTCGACGTCTTCCTTCCTAGGATCGGGAGCCAGAATCCGTTCGGCCAGCCGGTACAGGCTGTCGGCATACGACTCGATGAGCTGTGCCAGCGCTTCGGTATCCTTCCGCTTGAGCCGCTCGGCCAGCCGGTCGTCGTTTCTAGGTTCCATAAGCGCTCGAAGCTCCCCTTTGTGAGATGAAATGATGACCTTTATAGAGTACTACGCAAGCTCCGGAGAAAATCCCCCGCCGCAATATCGCATTTAGGTTCGCCGCTGAAAAGAAGCGGCTGACGGAACGGACAGCGGAGCAGCAAGGCAGCGAGCGGCGGCGATCAGACCGTATGCCAGACGGCGAAAGCGAAGGACAGGGGAATGCCAAAAAGCGTCCCGCCCCGCCAATCGGCGGAGGAAGAACGCTGGAGCTGGCGCGGGAAGCTTAGTCGGGTTACCTATTAATAGGACGAACTATTGTAGAGCAGACGCTTTATATCAAGAAATCACTTTGAGCCAAGCGCGGTCGTACCGCCACTCCACCTCTACCGGAGCCTGGAAAAAGTCGGTCAAATAATCCGAGGTCAGTACATCTCGCGTAGGACCGGCCTGATAAACCTCGCCCGAGCGGATCAGCAGCGCCTTCGTGAACGCCGGTACGATTTCCTCGATATGATGCGTGACGTAAATGAGCGTCGGCGCGTCGGGACTGGAGACGAGCTCCTGTATGCTCGACAGCAGCTGTTCCCGCGAGAACACGTCGAGGCCGTTGCACGGCTCGTCCAGAATAAGCAGGCGCGGAGAGGCCATCAGCGCTCTGGCGATGAGCAGCTTCTGCTTCTCGCCTTGCGAGCAGGAGTGATAGTGCCGGTCGTACAGATGCCAGACGCCGAGCTGCTTCATCAGCTGTTCGGCCCGCCCGGCATCTTCTTCCGACGGTTTGTCATACAGACCGATGGTTGCGTACTTTCCGCTCAGCACGACATGCTGGGTCCGGTCGTTCATGTGCAGCTTCTCCTGGAGCGAGGAGCTGACCCAGCCGATCGATTTGCGCAGCTCGCGCAAGTCTACAGTTCCGTACAGATGTCCCAGCACTGAGACTTGACCCTCCGTTGGCCAAATATAACCGGTTATCATATTAAGCAGCGTTGTTTTGCCCGAGCCGTTTAACCCCAGAATTGCCCAATTCTCGCCGTTCGCTACCTGCCAATCGATATGGTTCAGTACGGTTTTATTATCGCGGTTCCACGTGATGTTGCGTACGTCTATAACCAGACTCATGCGGCGTCACTCCCCGAATGATTTTTAATAAACTTGATTGTACCACAAAGGCAGAAAGCCGGAATACAAAGCAAGGGAAAAGTTGACAGGGTAACGGGCGTTAGTTAGCATTATAAATAATACAGGTCGTTGCATAACGCGCGAGTGCGTGCCCGTCCTGACTGTTTGTGTCCTCCGCAGCGTATGAACACTTCTAAATCGACTTGCAAAGGAGTGCAGCCTAGTGGCGATGACAACCGATTCGATCTTCTACCAGGATATGGACGGGAAACCGATTGAAAGTCCGAATAAGATCAAAATTATGGATATCTCCATCGAGCTTTTTTCCCGCAAAGGGTTCACCGGCGTATCGATCCGCGATATTACGAAGGAAGTGGGCATTAAGGAGAGCTCGCTGTACAACCATTTCCGCAGCAAGGAGGAACTGCTCTCCACGATTTTCTTTAATTTCCGGCGTTCCATCTCCCGGATTTTGCCGCAGGAGGACCATCTTGGCGGTATGCTGCAGTCCGTTAGTCCGGAGCTTTTCCTGAAGCAAAGCTTGGCGGGCTTGATGAAACATATCGACGACCCGGTCATGGCCAAAGTGTGGCGCATGATGTATCTCGAACAATACCGGGACCGGGTGGTTCGGGATATTTATTTAAACGACATAGTCGGGAACATGTTGAAGTCGCTGGAGAAGGTATTTGCAATTTGGATCGCTCTAGGTCGCATCCAGCCGGCAGACGCGCGTATTTTGGCGGCGGAGTATCAATACCCGTTGTTTGCGATGATCGGCGTTTATGTTTTGCTGAGGGTGGACGGAAGCAGCACGTGGGATATCGAGACGGGGATGCGCGAGCACGTCGATTATTTCGTGAGCAAAATCATCGTCTAAGGCGAACGCGGCAAGAGGGCACCGCAACTAATGAACCGCGCACTCGTCTAAACGGATATATCCAAGAATGTTGGGAGGGACAGGCGGTATGACAAGAAAACGCAGGCTCGCTATCCTTGTTTCTGCGGCTATTCTGCTGGCTCCGGCCTGGGCGTGTGAGAAGGCGGAGGCCGGATCGACTCTTTCGACGTCGGTTACGATCTCGGAACAGACGGAACTGTTCGATCGTCCGGAAGAAGGCGGGACGCCGGTTGGGGCGCTTGCGGCTTTTCAGTCTCTGGAGGTGGATTGGACCGGCCGCGAAGATCCGGCTCAGCTCGGCAACTGGATTCGGGTGAAGACGTGGCTTGGCGCGAAATGGATTCGGGACGACGCCTCGGTGTTGTATGGGGGATATGCAGAAGAACGGAAGGAAGTGACTTTACTGAACACTGTGGCGCTGTATGACGGGCCGGACCCGGCCAGGGAAACCGGAGCATCCATCGGGCCGCAGCAGCTTCACGTGACGGGAACCGTCGCATACAGTCCCAAATATGCCGATACCGCCCGTCAGTTCAGTGCGGGCAGCGGCATGTGGTACCGGGTGAAGACGTGGCTCGGAGATAAATGGATCAAGGACCCGGCGATTTTGGAACATGTGCCGGTATGGAAGAAGTCGTATGCGATGAAGCTGACCGGTGACGAGACCGCCTATCCGGTTCCGTACGAAACGGAAGGTAAAGGCGAAAAGGTTGCCGCCGGAGTCGTCCAAGTGGTCGCCTTCGGATGGGAAGGCAAAGGACCGTGGTCGCCGTACTGGTATCAGATCGAATGGAAGGGCGGCACACGCTGGATCACGCCCAAACACGAGGCGCTTAAGTATTACCGGACGATGGATAAGGCGCTCGAGATCGGAACGGAAGTGTACTACTCCGACAAACCTTACTCGTATGCTACCGGGGAGGACCGTCTGCTGGCTCCCGGCACTTACCAGGCCGTGGAAGCGACCGGAGAATGGGTGCGGCTCCAATCGGACGACGGCCCAAAATGGATCAGTCTGAGAGTGCTGCTGGACGATCCGCAGCAGATCGTGCCTACGGAGGAAGAAGTAGAGGTCGATGCGGATACGGAAAGCTACTACTTCCCGATCGGCGGTGAACGGCTCCATGCCAAAGGGCATTATAGCGGGCAGAAGGTACGCGCTTATGAGACTTGGACGGCCGCCGACGGTACGGTCTGGTACAACCTGGCTTCGGGAGAAACGGAATGGGTCAAGGCGAAGCCCGCCGAGTAGGCGGAGCATGGCAGCTCCTGGTGCTCGCGGATTATGACCGGGCATAGGCGCATTTAGCTTTTGCGCGCCGAAATAAGTGCAAATCGGGCTCCGAGACGAAATAAGAGCACAACCAAAAGCCGACGCTCACAATCAGCGTCGGCTTTTCCACATCAACCCGGACCAATCGTCCGGTTATTTATACTTCCGCCAGTCCATCCCGCTTTGCTCGAGCAGGTGACCAAAGTCGTTCTCGAGCCGTTTCTGCTCCGCTTTGCGCGCATGCTCCGCTTGCTTGCGCAGATCTTCCCTGCGTTTCTCTTCCGTGGCTTTCAGTTCATCGCCTGCGGCCTTGAGCTTCTGGACGACGTCGGGATTCAGTAAATCTTTTAGGGTCGCCGGCTGGTCGCCTGCGGTAGGGGATGGAGCGGGAGCTGGTCTTTTTTTCTTGGACATCACGTTCACCTCGATTTCTTCCTTGTATCCGCCAGTTTGTCTTCATTATAGCAGGATCGGCCGCCTCACTCTACCGGCCGCAGCGGCTTCATGAAGTAGTAATGCCGGCTGCCTCGCGGCGCGTTGTCGATCTCGAACAGAAGCTGGAAGCCGTGCTTTTTGTAAAATTCGGGAGCCTGGAAGCCGAATGTATTCAGCTTCAGGAAGTCGGCGCCTTTGGAGCGGGCCGTGTCCTCGATCGCTTGCAGCAGCCGGGTGCCGTATCCTTGATGGCGATACGGCTCGTCTACCCACAAGATGTCGACTTCCACCCAATTCCAGCATAGGCAGCTAAGCAGTCCTGCGACGATGTCCCCTTGTTCGTTTTTGAGGATCAGATGGATCGGCTCGTAAACGGATTTCAGTTCATCGGCGACATGGCGGGCGTTATACTCAATCAGTTTTTGTCTGACATACTCGATTTGGCCTTGATCGGCGCGGACCAAGGAAAGATTATCGGTCATGAGGAGCCTCCATTTGGCCTTTTGGTATTAACCATACTTGCATCGTTTGCCAAAAGGCAAGGGAAAGATTGGATATAGCCGGAAAAGGCGGCTCATTTCGCCAAGAAACGCGCCGCTTCGCGGTCCACGAGTTTCTTTTTCCCCCCCGGAATGATAAAATATTTCTTGAAAGGAAGCTGAAAGCGGTTCCGTTTTCAGGGGGTATCGCGTAAGTTCGCATCCGCTAGCAAGCGGTCGGAAAGGAAGACGCGAATGGGAAACACGACAAAGAGACAAAGAGTGCTTCTTGCGGCGGCAGGAACGGCTGCGATAGCGGCGGGGTTGTCCGTATGGGCGGTATTGTCGTCCGCAGGCGAAAAGACGGGGATCGAAAAAAGCCAAAAGAAGGAAATCTCCATCGTAGTCACTTCTCTTGGAACATCTTTTCCTCCGGGGATGGATGAAAACCATAATCCGTATCTGGACTATATCGAGCGGAATACGAAGCTCAACATCAACGTGATTTTGCCGCCGAACGAAAGCTATCATGAGAAATTAAACATCGTCTTATCGTCCACTGCTTTGCCGGATATGCTATATGCGGTCGACGATGTATGGCTGTCCAACAAAGTGCAGGAGCACAAGCTGCAGCCGCTCGACGAGCTGATCGACCAGTACGGCCCCGATCTGAAGAGAAAAATTCCGAAGGAAGCTTGGGACCAGGTGACGTTTAACGGGATGATCTACGCGGTGCCGAGCATGAATGAGGTGAAGGGCGTCGAGCTGATGTACGCTCGCAAAGATTGGCTCGACCGGCTCGGGCTGAAGCCGCCGCGAACGCTGGACGAATATTATGAAGTAATCCGTGCGTTCACCTTCGGCGATCCGGACGGCAACGGGGTTCACGACACGATCGGATTGCTGCTGACGGAGAAGCTCGGGAGAAGCGCTCCGTTCTTTGGGGCGTTCGGCACGCAGCTCGATAGCTGGCTGGAGCGGGACGGGAAGCTGGTCTATTCCAATACGCTGCCTGAGACGAAGGAAGCGCTGGCTTTTTTGCGCCGATTGTATGCGGAGAGGCTGATCGATCCGGAATTTCCGCTGAACCGGACGAAAACGCTCGAAGAAAAAGTGGCGTCCGGCAAAGTCGGGATTTTCTCCGCCGCCTGGTACGATACCCGGGGGCCGATCGATCAGAACAAGCAGCGCGATCCGAAAGCGGAATGGATTCCGCTCGATTATCCGACAGGGCCGCGAGGCGAGAAGGGGACCTACTCCACATCGCTCGTTCGGGGATACAGCATCGTGCCCGCCGGCAGCCCGAACGGGGCGGACGTCATCCGGCTGCTTAATTTCATCGCAGGTGAAGGCCACAGGAACCTGAAGCTCGGTTTCGAGAACGAGATCTGGTCAATGAAGGACGGCAAGATGGTGACCAACTTCCCGGAGCACGACAAGCACAAGTACCGGGGCATCTATTCCGCGCTTGTTGAAGTTATCGAGCCTGAGCTGGATAAGCAGCGTCTCGATTCGCTTGGGGAGCATTTCCAGTTATACGAAAACCAGAAAAGAGTCGAAAACAACCTGATCCCTAACCGGTTCACCGGCCTTCCGACTCCGGCCATGGGCAAATATATGGTAAAGCTGTCTTCGATGCAGGAGCAGTTTATAAAAATCGTATTGGGCGTAGCTCCTCTGGACGATTTCGATCAATACGTTAGCCGGTGGAGGCTGGAGGGCGGAGACGAAATTACGCGCGAGGTCAATGAATGGTACCGGGCGTCGGTTTCTCATCCGTAACGTCCGGACACGCCTTTCATCCTATCAGAAACGGAGGTTTTCCGCATATATCCGCTCCGTTGGTTTAACCGGCTGTATCATCAAAATATTCAGATGAGGCTGACCGTATATTTTTTGTTTATTTTGCTTCCGCTTGTAGCAGTCAGCTTGTTCTCGAACTTTCAGTCGAGGCAGATGCTGCTCGACCAGACGACCGAGCGTACGAGAGCGGCGCTTACGTCCTCGATGGACTATATCGACGTAACGCTGCAGAACGTCGAGGAGATTTCGACCTTAATCGCAACCGATACGAATATGCTCCGGCTGCTCGATCAGTCCGGGGCGGATCTGTCGCCGCAGGACGTCGCCAACTTCACCGAGGTGCTGAAGCAGCTGTCCAATATTACGTCGATTAACCATATGATCTCGCAAATATCGGTGTACCATTCCTTGTCCAACGTAGCCGTGTCGACGACGACCGGCAGCCGTCATATTTCCAACCGGACTCAGCAGTCCTGGCTTCAGCTTCTGGCCCGATTCGGGGGAAGCGGCATCATGTATACGCTGCCCGACGAGCCGACGCCCGACGGCAAGACGTTCGGCCAAATTATCGGAGCGGACGGAATCTCGCTGGTGCGCGCGATGGATCTGAACAATCCGGGCCGGCAGCCGAATCTGCTCGTCGTGACGCTGAACCAGACGAAGCTGCTCGACCTGATCCGCTCGCTGCTCCCGTCCGAGAATGCGCAAATCGTTCTGCTGACGGACGAGCGCAAGCCGATTACGGGGACGGGCGACATTACCGAGGCGAGCTTGGAGAAGCGGATGGCCGACAAGGATACGTTTCAAGTCGAGATCGGCTCCAAATATTACAAATGGTCACTGCTGCTCATGCAGCCGCAAAGCGAAGTGTTCGCCAAGACGAAGCAGATTCAGGCGTATACGTATATCATTATCGCGATCAGTGTCCTGCTCGCGCTCTGGATCTCCTGGGCGGTATACAGCAGCATCGCTTCTCCGATTCAGAAGCTGATGCAGGGCATGAAGCGGGCCGGCAGCGGCAACTTCAACGTCAAGCTGGACAATCACCGGCAGGACGAGCTCGGTTATTTGACCCAGGCGTTTAACCAGATGATCTACGACCAGAAACATCTGATCCAGCACGGCTATGAACAGCAATTGCGCCTGGCGCTCACCGAACTGAAATTTTTGCAGACCCAGATCAATCCGCACTTTTTGTACAATACACTGGATTCGATCTATTGGGCGGCCAAAAACTATGAGGCGGACGAAATCAGCGAGATGGTGCTGAACTTGTCGCGGTTTTTCCGGCTCAGCCTGAGCAAAGGAACGGACACGTTTACGGTGGAGGAGACGATTTCTCATCTGCACTACTACGTCCGGGTTCAGCAGCTGCGTTTCTTGGACAAGTTCTCGGTCGCCTACGACGTCGACGAAGCGAGCAAGCCGGTTCCGGTGATGAAACTGCTGCTGCAGCCGCTTGTGGAAAATGCGATTCTTCACGGTCTGGAACAGCGGGAGCGCGGAGGACAGCTGACGGTACGAACGTATACGGAGGGTGGCTTCCTATATATGATCGTTGCGGACAACGGGGTAGGGATGATGCCGGAGAGGCTCGATTATATCCGCGGGGAACTGGAGCACATCTTCGGACCGGACAAGTCCGGATTGTCGCTGCCGCCGTGGGAATCGAACAAAGATTTGTACGGGCTCCGCAACGTGGCTTCCCGAATCCGCATGGTATACGGCAAACAGGCGGCGATGGAAGTGGAGAGCCGGCAAGGGGAGGGGACGGCGGTGACGGTTCGTCTGCCGCTTGACCGATGCAAGGAGACGTTCCAGCTTTCTCCCGAACAGACAGAACCAGATTAAGCGAAAGGAGCGAATATCGGGATGAATTTGCTGATCGTGGAAGACGAGATTCGATTATGCAACAGTTTGGCTAACAACATTCCTTGGGAGCAGCACGGGATCGAGATCGTCGGGATGGCTCATAACGGAACGGATGCCCTTGAACTGATCGAGAGGAAAAAACCGGACCTGATGCTGCTCGACATTCAGATTCCCGGCGTGGACGGGCTGACGGTGGCGCGCAAAGTAGCGGAGCAGGGGCTGATGACCAAGACGATCATCTTGAGCGGACACGACAATTTTACCTATGCCCAGAAGGCGCTGGAGTTCGGGGTGTCCAAATATTTGCTGAAGCCGGCAGGCGATTCGGAAATCCTCGATGCGGTGCTCGGGGCCGCCCAGCAGTTGCGCAGGGAGCTGGAGCTGAAGCATAGCCAGGACGCGCTGCAGGAGAAGTGGCGTCATAACTTGCCGCATCTGCAGAATAATTTTTTCGTGAACTGGCTGAACGGCAAATTTGTGGAGTGGGAAATTACGAGGCGCAGCCAGGATGTGCAGCTGGAGCTGGAGCATGATGCCAGGTACGTCGTCGCCGCGCTGGATATGGACCCCGTGTCGGAGGAGGAAACCCGGTTTACGCAGCAGGATATGCCGGTTCTGCAGTTTGCTTTAAGCGGGATTGCCAAGGAACTGCTGCCCGAGTATTGGGTATGCTCCGACCCGGGAGGGGCTACGGCGCTTATATGGAAGGCGCCGGCGGACAAAGACGACGGCGTCGTGATGCTGCAGGTCAATACCGACATTACCCGGCTGCTGTCTACCGTAAAAGAGTGTCTGAAGCTGACCGCAAGCGCGGGAATCTGCCGGACGACCGGGGGGCGGGACGAGGTGCCGGAGCTGTACCGGCAGTCGATGCGGGCGCTGCAGAACCGGATCATCTACGGAGGCAATATCGCCATCCCGTTCCGCGAGGAGTCGGGGGACAAGCCGGTGCTTCCGTCGGACCCGAATCTGGAGAAGGCGCTGGAGATCGCCCTTCAGACGGGCGACGAGGAGAAGGCGGCAGATACGCTCGACAGGCTCTGGTCGGTGAGCGGCATCGTAACGGCCGAATCGATGGACGACGTGCAGGAGAACGTGATGTTTTTCGGCGCGCTGCTGATCCGGATTATGCAGAAGCAGGGATGGCCGTTCAAAGATTTTGCCGGGGACGACTATGTCCACTTCTTTAATCCGCAGGCGTTGGGCCATAAGGAGCAAATCCATGCGATGCTGCTGCGGATCGTGCGCCGCGCGGCCGTATATGTGCAGAAGCAGCGAATGTCGGTCAGCCATCAGATCGTGAAGCAGCTGCTCAGCATCGTCGAGGAGGAGATGGATCAGGAAATATCGCTCCATCAGGTGGCGGACCGGCTGTTCGTCAATTCCTCGTACTTGAGCCGTCTGTTCAAGCAGGAGACGGGCAAATCGTTCTCCGCTTATGTGATCGAGCGCAAGATGGAGCGCGCCAAGGCGGCGCTTCTCGACGGGGCCAAAATCAGCGAAGCGGCCAGTCTCGTCGGCTATCACGACGGCAGCTACTTTACCCGCGTATTCCGCAAGTACTGGGGCGTAACGCCGGGGGAAGTACGGCCCTAAGCAGCGCTTCCCGATCCCAGCCCCAGCCCTTGCCTGTCTGTCTCCGGGCATAGGGGATGGAGGGAGCGCCGCCCGACGTACAGCTATAGATGGCACTACTAGCCGGGGGCGTTCCGCGGCTAGTTTGGCATGCCTCCAAACTCCTTGTGGAGCCGCTTGGCTTCCTCCAGCAGCTGCATGTGGACCTCCGTAATCGACAGCAAGAGCCGGGCTCTCTCCTCCTGCGCTTCCCGCTCAGTGCCTTCCGAACCGCGGCTGGCTGCCAGCAGTTCGATCATCTTGGGCACTTCCCAGATGCTGCGGGCGGCGACCGCCGTGCAGAAGCCGTATCGCGCCAGACGGACGTCCCCGCCCCATCCGGAGCCGCTCAGCCCGTCCGTATAGCGGCCGAACAGCAGTCGATCGTACGCTGCATACCGCTCGGGCCGGATATACCGCTTGCTCATCGTCAAGCCGTAAAACCGTCCCAGTTCCTCACCTACGCCGGATACGCTGGCAAACTGCCAATCGATAAGCACCAGACGCATATCCCGGTTCGGCTCCTGGCGGATATACATATTTTTGCGCCATAAATCCTGGTGGGCGAGCACGCGAGGCAGCCGCTCCACCCCATCGATCAGATGCGGCATATGGAGGAGCAAGTCCTCGTACCGGTCCAGAACGGACCGAATCCGCTGCTCGTCCGCGGAGGCGTGGTGCCAGTCCGCTTCCCGCACGTTGACCGTATATTTGCTGCACTCGGCTACCCAAGAGCGGAGCCAGGACCGGCATAACCAGTCTTCTTCCGGAATAGGCAGCCCGTTCAAATACGCCGCATGGAATCGTCCGATCTGCCACGCGGCGTATCCGTACTCGTCATCGGACCATACACTGTCCGTATTCCCCGGGATTTCCTCCAGCCACAGCCACAGCCGCCCGTCCGGTTTCTCCTCTACGGCATAACAGTCCGGAACGGCTATACCTTCCGGCAAGATTCCCCGAAGGTCCGAACGATAGGCGAACGCTTCGCGTTTCCAATAGTTGTAATGCGTCCCCGCTGCCCTGTCGGCATCGGGCTTTGTAATTTTGACGATCAAGGACCACGGGACGAAGCTTCGGTCAACCGTGGCCGTGCCATGCAGACGAAACAGTCCGCCGTTCACGAAATTCGGAGTCCGGTAGTCGATCGTCGCGCACGTCCAAGACTCGATCGCCGCATCGGACCTGCCGAGCAGCTTGTGTACGCATCCAAGCATCACCTGCTCGTCGAATTCCTCGTGTACGCTTCTTACGGCAATCGGCTGCGGCATCGGCGGTTTCCTCTCTTCTTCGGGCATAAAGATATCCGTTCTCCAAACCATGCTGTACCGCGATTATAACGCACATACGTTCGCCGGACAAGGGAAGACGACGCGCCTGCCGAGAAGTATTTTCAGACAAATTACGACATTCGGCTCCTCTTTTTGGAATCGCTTTCATAGATTGTGCTTTTTGTGTGAGGCGCGTGGTTAAGGCAACTTGGAGCTTGCATCCCGGGAGTTGTCACGAAAGTACCAAAAGACGTAAAAGTAGTCCGGTACAAACGGCCCCCCGGTTTGCTACACTTGGAACAACAACGGATTCGCCGGGCGAAAAAGAGCTCTCAGGCGCCGTTTCTCGACAGAATCAAGAAGGGGGACGACAACAAGATGGAGCCTGCAACGAATGGAGCAACCGCTTCTTCACCCCGGAAATCGTATGCTAAGACGTTATGGACCGACATTCGCAAAGATTGGGACTTATACGTAGCGCTTATTCCGGGACTCGCATTCATTTTGCTATTCAAGTACACGCCCATGTACGGGATCGTGATCGCGTTTAAGGATTTCAACATTTTCGAAGGGATGGCAGCCAGTCCTTGGGTAGGATTGAAGCACTTCGAGAAATTGCTAGTCAACGATAATTTTTGGCAGGTGTTTCAGAATACGCTCATTATTTCCGTCTATAAGATCGTATTCCTGTTCCCGCTTCCGATTATCGTCGCCATCCTGCTGAACGAGCTGAGACACATGGTGTTCAAGCGGAGTATTCAGACGATCATTTACTTGCCCCACTTCTTGTCCTGGGTAATCGTCAGCGGCTTGTTCATCGACATTTTGTCCACGAACGGCGGTATCGTCAACCGGATGATCGTCGCGCTTGGAGGAGAGCCGATCCGCTTCTTCCTCGACAGCGATATATTCCGTTCCGTCCTGATCTCATCGGCCGGTTGGAAAGAGGTCGGCTGGAGTACGATCGTATACTTGGCGGCATTAACCAGCATCGATCCGCAGCTGTATGAGGCTGCGAAAATCGACGGAGCGAGCAAATGGCAGCAAGTGCTGCACATTACGCTTCCGGGACTTATTCCTATTATTTTGCTCATGTTTATTCTTCGCCTCGGAAACATTCTGGAGGCCGGCACCGAGCAAATTCTCGTTATGTACAATCCGAGCGTCTACAACGTCTCTGACGTTATCGGCACCTACGTGTACCGGATCGGGTTAGGCGATCAGGATTACAGCTTCTCCACCGCTGTAGGCTTGTTCGATTCGGTTATCGCCTTCGTCCTGATTATCTCGGGTAACGCGCTCAGCCGAAAATATTTGCAGCGTGGGATCTGGTGACGGATTATGAAGGGGGATCAGCTATGACTACTAGCGAAGCGTCTAACGTCGCGAAGGCACCCAAAAAGTCCGGCGGCGGCATCAAATCATCATTTGGCGAGAAAGTGTTTTCCGTATTCAACCATACCTTTTTTGTACTGCTTGCGATTACGACGATCTTTCCGTTTCTTAATCTGATCGCGAAATCATTCAGCAGCGAGGCGGCTGTCGTCTCGGGTATCGTATCGTTGTGGCCGGTCGACTTCCAGATCGGAACGTATAAGTACGTCGTTCAAAATTCTTTGTTCATGAACGCTTTTAAAGTGTCGATAACCGTAACGGTTGTCGGTACGGCGCTCGGTCTGTTTATGACGACGCTGGTCGCTTATCCGCTGTCTAAGCCGAGGCTCCGCGGGCGCAAATGGTTCATCCTGATGTTTATCTTCACGATGTTGTTCAGCGGCGGTCTCATTCCGACCTACCTGCTCATGCAGAAGCTGAACTTGATCAACACGCTGTGGGTATTGTTCCTTCCGTCGATGGTCAGCGTTTATAACATGCTTATTATCAAAAACTACTTTGAGAGTCTGCCGGACAGCCTGGAGGAATCGGCCAAGCTGGACGGAGCGAGCAACCTGACGATTTTGTTCCGGATTATGCTTCCACTGTCCATGCCGGTTCTGGCTACGATCGCACTGTTCTATGCGGTAGCGTTCTGGAACGATTACTTCGCGTCACTCATCTATATCAACTCGGCGAATCTGAAGCCGCTGCAGCTGTACTTGAAAGAGCTGTTCGTGTCTTCCAGCGACACCTTCCTTCGTTCGGGTCAAGATATTAATATCGACGCCGCGATGAACGCATCGCCTCAAGCGATCCAGGCCGCTTCGATCATACTGGCTACGCTGCCGATCCTAATCGTATACCCGTTCCTGCAAAAGTATTTCGTGAAGGGCGTTCTTGTCGGCTCCGTCAAGGGATAACAAGCAGGTGCTCTGTATATGAAGGGGGGTGGTTGGGGAAAACGGAAATGGGCTCTGAAGGCATTATCATGAGGTATTGCATGAATCGATAACGGATTTGCACAGCTAAAAGGGAGGTTCATCCATGTTCAAAAAAACATTGTCCGTTGTATCCATCGCCACTTTGGCGGTCTCGCTGGCGGCTTGCGGCGGCGGAGATCCAAAAACGTCCGGGGGCAGCACGCCGGCTCCGGCAGAAGGAAATAAAGTTGATGCTAACAAACCGAAGCCGGAATTCAAAGCGCTGATCCAGTACGGCCGCTTCGATCCGAATGCTGAGCCGGTTGCCAAATATTTGAACGAAAAAACCGGTTACAAGGTAACGTACGAAATGCTTCCGGTTGAGAACGCCGACGAGAAGCTGAACCTGCTTATGGCTAACAAAGAGCCGTACTCGTTCCTCATTCTGAATGCGACTCAATATGCGAAGCTTGCCGCTTCCGGCGCATTGGAACCGATCGACGAGATGGTTGCCAAAAACGGAACGAACCTGAAAAGCGTCATCAGCCAAGCTTCCTGGAATGGTGCGAAGCTGAACGGAAAAACGTTCGGTATCCCGCAAACAGGCTCCGGCGTCATCGCCAACCTCGGTCTGTTCGTGCGTCAGGACTGGGTTGACGAGCTCGGCTTGAAAGCTCCGACGAACCGTGAAGAGCTGTATACGTTCTTGAAGACGATCAGAGAGAAAAAGAACGTCATCCCGCTCACTGGCGGAAAAGCTCCGATGGTTGAGCAAATCGCTACAACGTTCGGCATTACGACGACCTGGAACGAAGCAAACGGCAAAGTCACGCATATGGCCGAGCATCCGAATATGAAGGCTTATGTAGAGTTTATGAAAAAGCTCTATGACGAGAAGCTGATCGATACCGAATGGTCCATCAACCAATCGAACAAAGTCATCGAGAACTTCACGAGCGGTAAAGCGGCTATGATGCCGAACGGATACTACAATGCGCCATCGATCCAAAACGCGCTGCTCAAAAACTTCCCGAACGCCAAGATGGATATCTTGCCGCTGGTTAAAGGCGACAACGGTAAAGCCGCAGCAGTAGGCTCCGCTTCCATTGCTTATTATGCAGCGATTCCGAAGTGGGCGGAGAACAAGGAAGAAGTGCTGAAGTACCTGGATCTGAAGCTGGAGAAAGACATTTTCAAAGGTGCGGCTATCGGTGAAGAAGGCGTTCACCACAAATTGGAAAACGGCAACTATATTCCGATTCTGCCTAAATTCAACGACGAGTGGAACAATGCAAGCTCCTTCCTGACTGGCGTTGATGAGAAAAACTATCCGATCTACTGGCAAGCCCGCGTTCGTAAGGACCCTATCCTGACCAACGCCTTCACCAAGCTTCAAGAGAATGCCAAAGGCAGCATGGTAACCGATCCGCTGGCGTTCGCACCGCCGATCGATGCTATCGCCAAAAACGCTCAAAAGCTGAACAAGCTGATGGAAGATACGCTTATCAAGTACATTACTGGTGCCGAGCCGGTTGCCAACTTCGACAAATTCGTCACTCAATGGAAAGCAGAAGGTGGCGACGATATGACGAAAGCGGCTAACGAGTGGTACGCAGCTAACAAGAAATAAGAAACAGCTTTAACAAGGGTAGCAGGAGAAGGAGAATCGAAGAAAACCGCTGTTCGCGTATGCGACGGCGGTTTTTTCGTGCCCGGAATCGGGTGCTGTCCGAGGACAAATGAAGGATCAGGCTGTTTTTGTTTTGTGCGGTATAGTTGCGGGGCGCACAAGAAAAAACGCCGGAACGAGTATAAAACCATACTCGTTAAGCCGACCCTTAGGAGGAAGGGGGTGAGATGAGCATGGCAAAGGACGTATTGTGCGAGGTTAATTCGTGCAAATATTGGGCTAACGGCAACAAGTGCAGCGCTTCTTCGATTTATGTGGTCAGCCACCGCGGCAATCACGCGAGAAATTCCGAAGAGACCGACTGCAAGACGTTTGAACCGAAAATTTAAGTTCGTTCGCGGAGGGGAGCTGCAATCTCCCCTCTTCGTATGTCTTCCTTCTTTATTCTTGCCAATAATGATAATTATTATCAATCATTATGCAAAAAAAAGAGGTTGCCCGGAATTCGGACAACCTTTCCCCGACTAGAAGCGAATTTCTTCGCCCTTCTCCGCGGATTCGTAAATGCCGCAAAGAATTTTCATCATCTCTACGCCGTCTTCGACCGGGCTCAGCGTCTCGCGCTCGCCGAGGCAGACGCCTACGAAATGGTCGATCTCGTCCTGGAACCCTTTGACGAAGTCGAACGACAGGTTGTTGATTTGCGGAGTCACATTCAAGATCGTGTCATACTTCTCGGTAATGATCGACAGCTCGGGTTCTACCTCGATGCCGCCTTTTTCGCCGAACAGCTTGACCGTAAGCTCTTCCTTCTTGGCATGCAGGGTGAAGCTCGCATCGACGACCAGGGAGGCTCCGTTCTCGAAACGAATGACCGCATTGGCCATATCCTCTACGTCGTTATGGTTGGCGTCGTAGTCGGCCGCCCGGTAGAAGGCGAAGTTTTTGACGTTGGAACGATTGCCGAGCTTGCGGTACGTATTGCCGCTGACGCTTTTTACTTTCGGGCGTCCCATCAAGTACCAGCACAGATCGATGACGTGTACGCCTACGTCGATCAGCGGACCGCCGCCCGAGCGCTCGATATCGGAGAACCAGCCGCCCGGATTGCCTACACGGCGAATGCAGGAAGCCTTCGCGTAGTAGATTTCGCCGAAGTCACCGTTGTCGATAAACTGCTTGACGATGCGGGTGTTCGACGCATAACGGCGGACGAAGCCGACCTGCAAAGTTTTCCCGCTTTTGCGGACCGCTTCTTCGACGGCCAGCGCTTCCTCAACCGTTTTGCACAAAGGCTTCTCGCAAAGCACGTTTTTGCCGGCGTTCAGCGCCGCAATGCTGATCGGAGCGTGCGTATTGTTCCAGGTGCAGACGCTAACGGCATCGATAGCCGCATCCTTCAGCATTTCGTTGTAGTCGGTATAGATGTGCGGAATCCCGTACTTTTCCGCTTTCGCGCGTGCCCGCTCCTCGTTCAGATCGCAGATCGCGTACAGCTCGGCCTGGCTGTTTTCTTTATAGGAGCGCAGATGGCTTTCGGAAATGGACCCGGCGCCGACGACGCCGATTTTGATCGTTTTGCTCATCGATTACACCTCGTCTACTTGATTGATATGGGATGGAAGCCGGTCAAGCCTTTACACAGGGCGGGTAACCGGCCAGGAAAGCTCGATGCCTTCACGGACGAGCAGCTGCTGGAACTTCTCCAGCTCGGACTTCGTATTGCGGACGGCGCGCGGCGTGAGGCCGTGCTCGATGCAGTAGGCGGCCAAGTAACCGGCAGCTTCCCCGATGTTCCACTCGACCGGATGCAGTCTGTAGCAGCCGTTCGTAATGTGGGTGACGCCTAGATTTTTACATGCAGGAAGCAGGTTGTCCACACGTACCGGGATCAGCGCTCCGAGTGGAATTTGGAACGGCAGCGACGAAATATCGATATAATGGCGGTTGCTTGTGCTCGGATGCAGGTCGATCCGGTAGCAGCCGATCCCGACGGAATCCTCGAACGTTTCCGCTTTGCCGTCCGGACGGCATGCGGTAGCCACGTGCTGCTCCAGTACGGTGAATTCCGCCTGAATGCGGCGCGATTCGCGGATGTACGGATACATAGCGAGGCCGTCCTCGGTGCCGACAATATCTTTGCGCAGCTTCAGTCCCGGATAGCCTGTGCCGCCGTCCGGACGAGGCGCTTCCGTCTGGAGCCAATACAGCAGCGACAAGCTGAGCTGTCTGGCGCCTTCCAGATGCTTCTCGCGCTCTTCGTCGCTTACCCCGAATATAGGCCCGAGCCAGTAGTCATTTTGCGGCCAGTTGACGAGCGTTACATCGCCTCGGAACGTGCCCGGCTCGAAGTGCGATTTGTCGACGATTTGCCGGTAATGGAACAGCGAATAACGGTCCGTTCCCGGGAACATTTCATACTGGACGGTCTCCAGCGTATGCGGGCGAACCCCGAACCAGCTGAGCATTTTGTCCGGCCAGAAGTCGGCTTTATAGTTGCGCCAGAAGTCGTATTGCTCCGGACGTTCGATAGTATGGTCTTCGCCTTCCAGATACTCCATTGCGAAGCAATACGTGATTCCTTGCATGTCGAGCGGATCGGCTTCGCCGTCCAGCGCGTTAGGCTCGCCTGTCTGCGCTTTGGATTCGGCGCCCGTTACGTACTCGACTCCCGCAAGCGGAAGCACGTCGCCGCACTCGGTAGCGTCCAGGAAGTAAGGAGCCGTCAACGTTACGCGTGATCCGTTGTCGCGGTTTTGAACAACGGCGGACACGATCCGGTCGCCCTCGGTTTCCGTCGATTCGACGGCATGACGGTTCAGTATCGTCAGCAGGCCGCTGTGCACGTACGGGGCCAGCATCTGGTTCAGCACGGCCAGCGCGGTGCGAGGCTCATGGCAGAGCCGGCTTACTCCGCCGCTTCCCGGGTTCAGCCGCTCATTGGCCCTGGCGGCCGGCGTCATCGGGAAATGATCGCGATAGTAGGCGCGTACGCCATTGCGGAACTGGCGATAACTGCGGGTGCAGCCAAACTGCTCGATCCACGGATGCTCGTCCGGAGGAACGGCCTGGCTCGTTAACTGACCGCCGATCCAATCGGTTTCCTCGGTCATAATGACGGTGCGGCCCATCTTGGCGGCGGCCAGCGCGGCGGCGGTACCGCCGGTTCCTCCCCCGATAATAACAATATCCGCATGAAGATGACGGTCCATCGGTTCGACTCCTTTGTTGATAAATGTGTCTGCCATGTTGTCCCTCCACAAAATCTATTATATCTATATGCGATAGGCATAGATAGGTCTATTGTAAAGAATGTAGAGCTTGAATCCTATGTAACTCGATGACCTTTTTTGGTACTTTGAACGTCTTTTGAGCGATAGGACTTCTTCCTTGGTACAAAAATGCGTATAATGGATGGATTATGCAATTCGGCAAACGCGGAGAAGGAGAGATGGGAATTGGAAGCTTGCACAATCGACCGTACCCGGCAGATGCTGGTCCTCGAGGCGGCAGACTACTCTTCCGTACGCGCGGTTCTCACTTTATGGGAAGCGGAGCAGGATGGCTGGAGACGATTGGAAGCGTTTCCTACGGCGATCGGACGCGCCGGTTTATCCGTGCTGAAGCGGGAAGGGGACGGGAAGACGCCGGCGGGCCGATTCCGGATGGGGACCGGCTTCGGTCAATCTCCCGCGCCGACAGGTTCGTGGCCGTACCGGATCGCGGACGGGTACGATTATTGGGTCGATGATGCGGAATCGCCCGAGTACAACTTGTGGGTCCGGTATACGGGAGATCCGGCGGGACGGTGGAGGTCGTACGAGCGGCTTGACATCCCGCTGTATCGGAAAGCCGCCGTGATCCGGTACAACGAGGAACCGGTGGTCAAAGGGCGGGGCAGCGCGATTTTTTTTCATATATGGAGTGGTCCGGGAATCGGTTCGGCAGGCTGCGTAACGGTGGCGGAGGAACAAGTAGTCCGCGTGCTGGAATGGCTGAAGCCGGAGGCGGAGCCCGTTATCGCGATCGGGACTCGGTATGAGCTGACCCGGCTGGCTCCGTTTGCTGTACAGTAAAAAGGTAGTGTCGCTTAGGACGCTAGGCGGATCGAACTGCTCCTCGTTAAGAAAAGCCGGCGCGGCGGCCTTCGGGGCAGCTAACGCCGGCTTTGACATTACAGGCAGCGGATGGGGCTTTAGAGCTGGAAGTTGGATCAGCTGGCGAAGCATTCCGTTTAACGGCCGCTTCCGGAGCGGGACAGACGGATCATCTGGAAGACGTCCATCGACTTTCCATCGTGTTCGCTGAACAGCTCTCCCGGCTTCACATGGTCGATATACAGCACGCCGTCGAGATGGTCGATCTCATGCTGCAGGCAGATGGCGAGATCGCCCCGGCCCTCGACGAATGTTTCTTTGCCTTCGCGGTCCCACGTCATTACCTTCACATATTGGGACCGTTTTACGAGCCCATAAGCGCCCGGTATCGATAAGCACGACTCGTGGCCGCTTTGTTTGCCGCTGCGTTCCACGATGACCGGGTTGATCAGCTCGATCAGACCGGAGCCGTCATAATCGAGCACCGCTACCCGCTTCGCGATCCCGACCTGCGGCGCGGCCAGTCCGGCCCGGTTGTCGCCGCCATAGATCGTTGCGGCCAAGTCGTCCAGCAGCCTTGCGATGTTCGGCGTTACTTCGCGAACCGGCTGGCATTTCTCCCTCAGGACCGGGTCGCCTATTTTTCGTATCAAACGCTCTGCCATTCGTTACCCTCCCAAGTTCATCTTGAAGTAATCGGTATAAAATCAATATATCACTTGGATGCCGGAAGTTGAACCATCGGCGCAGATTAGGCGAGCGTGTCCCCGGAGGCGGACGGCGTAGGCAGGCGCGGACCCTCCTCGGGCGTTGCGGGCGAGCCGGCGGAACGAAGCCGCGAACCGATCAGGGCGGCGGCCATGACGATACATGCGGCCAGGAAGTAGGCGGTCAGCAGCGAGGTCGATTTCATAAGCGGTCCGGCCATTCCGGTGCCGATCAGCAGTGTGCCGGTCATAATCGGCATGATCGTCCCGTTAATCCGGCCGATATAATTTTCGTCGACCATCCGGATCATCATCGCGGACAGCGCCGCTTGCATGAATGCCATGGCAATGCCGACGAGAAACCGGAACAGCAGCGTCACCGGCACCCAGACGGACCAGGCTTCTACGACCAGCGATACGGCGAGAAAGGCGAGACCTCCGGCAATCACCCAGTTCGTTCGCTCCTTTGTCTTTGATACGACGGTTGCCGCCAGCACGCCGCCTCCCAGCATCCCGACGCCGGAGGCAAGCAGAAACCATTGCGTATGCTCCTTCTCCAGCTGCAATCGTTCCGTCACGATAAAAATATCCAGCGGCTGCGTAATGCCGATTCCGATGCCCAGCAAGGCGAACAGGAGCAGCAGCGTCTTCAGGCGCGCATCGCGGAAGACGAAGCGGATGCCTTCACCCATCTCGCTCCATAAGCCGCGGTGCGGCGTATCCCGCTGACGCTGCACCTTCGGCAGGAAGGCGACGAGCAGTGTGGATAGCGAGAACAAGGCGGTTATCACGAACAGCGACGTTGCCATCCCGAGTCTGGAGTAAACGAACGTACCGAGAACCGGTCCCCCGATCAGGAACAGGGCGGCGATGCTTTGGGCGAGGCCGGTTGCGGCGGCGACTTCATCATCTTTCAGATGCCGCTTGATGATGACGAAGGAGGAGGGCTGCGAGAATTGACTGACTACGGCCGATACGACGGTAGCGAAGAAGACGGCTTCCCACGCCCCGAGCATAATCGCAAACCCGATTACGGCAACGGAGGCCGCGCTCAGCACGCCGCCCAGCAGCATCGTTCTCCGCGGTTCCCAGCGGTCGGCCAGCGTGCCTCCGATCATCGAGAAGAGGAAGATCGGGACGTATTCCGCTACCGTAATCAGCGAGACGGCAATCGGATCACCGTTTGTCTGCTCCATCACATAAAACAAAATCGCCATATTGCGGACCCAGATCGCCATATTGTCCAGCATGTCGTTGCCGATCAGCAGCCAGATGACGCGATTGCGAAATAAACTTTTCATAAGCGCTCCTCCTGATCCTTTTTCTATTAAACCGACCGGCCGGTTTAATTAATGAGTAAAAAAAATTAACGGGTCTGAAGCCCTTCCAGCAGCAGCTGCACCGCTTTCCGGTACAATTCGAACAGCTTCTCCATCTCCACCTCGTAATAGGAAATACCCAGACCGCCCAGCAGACCGGCTACAATAAGCGTCATCTCCTGAACGTCGCCTTTTCGAAACTCTCCGCTGTCCATTCCTTCCTGCAGCACCCCTTCGAAGATCGGATAGTGCATCCGGGTAAGCTCCAGCAGCTTCTCCAGCATCTCGGGCGCGCTCGTCTGGCTGCCGGCAAATTCCTCGCTTACTTTCGTAAGCGGGCTTTGGAAGTCGGAAGCATAATGTTCGGCCAGCTTATACAGCTTCTCGGTGGCGCTGCCGCACTCAAGAGAGAGGACCTCCCAGCGTTCGATCCATTCGTGCATTTGAGTTTCCAGGATATAAACGAACAACGCTTCTTTATTTTTGAAATGGTAATACAAACTTCCTTTACTCGCCTCGGCCGCCCTGCATATATCGTCCATCGAAGTTGCGGCGTACCCTTTCAGGCAAAATAAATCTTTGGCCTGCCCGGCGATCTGCTTTTTCGTCTGCTCCGCTTCTCCGCGACGGCGATTCATACGGACACCCCTTTTCTAATCCGACTAATCGGTCTAATTAAATCCACTATACTTGATTCCGGTGCGGACTGCAATAGCGGCGGGCAGCGTCCTTCCCGCGTAAAGCCAAGCTTGAAAAAACGGGCATAATCCTGTAGTATAAATGATACAAATAGTATCATTTTGTTGATTAGGTTCTCCAACAGTGGCGATAAGTCAAATGAATGCTTAAAGAAAAAGCTGTAGAATACATACAGCAGGGGAGAGGTTCGAGGTTATTGATACAAAATGGATCAAAAAAGGTCCATGCGAAGGGAGAATTTCGTAATGAATTCGGACAAGCCGGGCCGGTATCCCCATCATTTGCACCGTCATCTCGTGAAAGTGGACAAAAATCTGTACGTCAGCTCCAGTGATCCGAGCGCCTATGAGAAAATGCTCCGATACGGCGACAGCGCCTCGCCGGCGGTCCATCTGAAGCTGGGCCAGAAGTTCGAGGAGCTCGGCGAACAGGAGAAGGCGCTCGATCATTACCGCCAAGCGGCGCGAATCTATCCGTCTCCCCAATACTCGAAAGCGCAAGCCGGAATTCGGCGATTGGAGCCGGGGAAGCCCGGGATCAGAGGGGCCGCCGGCGCGGGAGGACGAGGGGGGAGACCGGGTGCCGCAGCAGCGGCGGGGGAAGCGGGCACAACGTCAGGCGGCGGAAGCGGACAGGATGTCCTCCGCAACCGGATGATGCTCTGGACGCTCGCTATGCTGCTGGCTGCCGCCGTTCTGCTCGGCATGGCCGCCGCCGAGCCGGTCCAAACGCTCGTAGCCAAACTCGGAAACGGCTCCGTAGGCAAGCAAGTCGTGTACGAGACGACCGGCCGCTCGTACCTCCTCTATCTCCCTTATGACGCCAGCAATCCGGTAATCGAAGAGATGCTGCGCAAAAAGGCTGTCGAGACGGGCGGCGACGGCCGGCAAACGGTGACGCTGCTCGGAATCTCCACGGCGGACCCGGCTTCGTACGGCAAGCTCGTTCCGCTTTCCGCCGAAGCGGAAGAGGAGAAAAAGAAGCTGTCATTTGTTTCAGCCGAATACAATCCGTCCACGGACACCGCGGTGCGCATCCGCTTTTTTCGGACGGACAGCGAGAAGGCTCCCACTGCGGGGGCCTTTTCGCTCACCTATGCTGCGGCGAACGTGGTGCGTACCGCGCTTGGCGCTTATATCGCCGAGAAGGGAACAGCGCCGGAACGGCTGTCGGATTTGCTCGGGAACTATCCCGCCAACTATATCAGCTTTGTGCCGAATGAAGCTTATACCGGCTCCAACGGGGTGGCGCAGTCGTTTGACGGCAAGGGCGGGTGGGTGTACGACGCGGCGGCTTCTACGGCGGAACGGATGTTTTATCCCAATGTGCCGGCGGTAGATGTCGACTTCGAGCCGGTAGCGGTGCGTATTTCCAAGCAAGACCGTATGCTTGAGCTGGTTAGCGGTCCGGTCGTCCTGGCGTCGAAGGCAGTAGGACTGGGCAAAAACGGACGGACGCCGGAAGGCGAGTTCGTCGTATCGGACCGGGTGCTCGATCCGAAAGGAGCGGCCCCCCGGGCCTACGGGGACGGCGCCCTCGGACTGGGGGAGATCGCGATCCACGGTACCGACGATACGGCCTCCATCGGTGCGGACCGGTCGCTTGGCTGCATCCGCATGGACAACGGGGATGTGCTCGAGCTGTTTCCGTTCGTTCCGAAAGGCGCGAGCGTTCGGATCTCGGCAGATGCCGCCGGCGCCGAAGGAGCGGCGGAACCGGTTCAGTTGGACAGGCTGGTGCCCGCCTTCAAGCCGGGAATCGGGGAAACGGCGGAGCGTACCTTTGCCTGGCTGGGGTGAGCACCAGCGTCGCACCGGGCCCGAAATGGCGGCGAAGAGCGCACATAAGAGCTGCCGGGAACTCTTATTCCGCCAAAAGTAGCCCGTTTCGTCGAAATAGATGATTGCTAGCCCTTATTTGGGCCGGTCGAGCGTGAAACGGCTGGGAATCGTGCAAAAAGAGCCGCCAGCAAACTGCCAGCAACCCTTATTCCGCGAAAGGCAGGCCCATTTCGTTCAGAATCGAGGCGGTTGACGGGAGTGGAGTTTCCTACTTACTGCAGATGAGAACGCCGAAACCCTTGTGCCCCAAGGGGTTCCGGTGTTTGAAATGTATTACCTACGACTGCATGATTACCCGGCCTCAAGCGCAAGCGCTTTTGACCAACCGGGGCCACCAGAAGGCTAGCCTCGGAAAGATCTGACAATAGCCTCCATCAGAAATATTTCGGAGCATCCGCCAATCTCATCAGTCCGAACCAACTCAAACCCCAAACCCAAAAATTTGAAGCTTTAGCTCCGGAGGAATGAGGAATCGAAATCGCCTTATCAGGGGTTCAACTTAAGTTAGAAAACAAAAAAAACACCAAGCAGGCTTCAAAAGCCATACTTCGCGTTACCGGTTGAATCCTATAAGAATCCATGCTAAAATAAAGAGTGATTTTCATCGCCCGAAAAAAGTGATCTTAATATTAAACTTTTCCTGAAATAATAATATCACAAGGGCGAGACGTTTGTCAACTCGTATTCATCCAACTTCCGATCGGCTGCAGAACGAGGAGGGAATACGCCAAAGTCGATCGGATCATCGAAACCAAACGGACCCAAAAGGAGCGGTGGCATGAGCGTGGAACAAAGATGGCCGGAAGAGCAGCGTAGGGTAGATGAGGTAATCTCTATAGTCGAGGAGCGGCTTGAGGTTGTAGAGAGCCAGGTCGGGACTCTGAGGTCGGAGATCGTAAGCATCCGTAATACGTTCTGGGACGACGTGACCGTTAACTTGGAGGATGCCGACGAACTGATCGAGACCTATGCCAGCATGAAGCAGCAGGCGGAGGTCATGTCGGAGCGGGAGCGTAACCACCGCCATGCGTTGCGTCAGCTCAAGTCTCTGCTGCGCTTGAAGCAGACGCCGTATTTCGGACGGATCGACTTCCTGGAAGACGGGGAGCGGGATCACTCCCGCATCTACATCGGCACCAGTTCCCTGATGGACAACAGCGGTTTCGACTTTCTCGTATACGACTGGCGGGCTCCCGTGTCCAGCCTGTACTACGATTACGGCCCCGGGCCGGCCCGGTACACGACGCCCGGGGGAGAGATATCCGGCACGATGGAGCTGAAACGCCAGTTCATCATCCGGGACGGACGCATCCGCAGCCTGTTCGATACCGGCGTGACGATCGGAGACGAGCTGCTGCAGGAAGTGCTCGGCAAACAGTCCGATGCGCAGATGCGAAGCATCGTGGCGACGATCCAGCGCGAGCAGAACCGGATTATCCGCAACGAAAAAGCGAGGCTGCTTGTCGTCCAGGGGGCCGCGGGCAGCGGCAAAACGTCGGCTGCGCTGCAGCGCGTCGCTTATTTGCTGTACCGGTACCGCGAGACGCTTAAAGCCGAGCAAATCGTCTTATTTTCCCCGAACCCGATGTTTAACAGCTATGTATCCACCGTGCTTCCCGAGCTTGGGGAAGAAAACATGCAGCAGACGACGTTCCAGCAGTATCTCGATCACCGGCTCGGTCGGGAATTTGCGGTGGAAGATCCGTACGGGCAGATGGAATATACGTTATCGGCGATGAGTGAACCGGGCTACGAGGCGAGAGTGGCGGGAATTCAATACAAGGCGTCCGCCGTATTTCTCCGTTTATTGGACCGGTATGCCGGCTATTTAAGCGAACGGGGAATGGTATTCCGGAATGTGGTATTCCGCGACCGGGTTCTGGTTTCTGGAGAACAGCTGAAGGAACAGTTTTATACGCTGAGCGGCTTGATGACAATCCCGAACCGGATGATGGCTCTATCGGAATGGCTGCTCAAGGAACTGCGGCGGCTCGCCAAAAAGGAAATGAACGAGGCGTGGGTGCTGGACGAAATCGAGCTGCTGGACAAGGAAACGTATCAAGAGGCGCTGGAGCAGTTGTACAAGAAAAAAACCTTTTCCGCGGATACGTTCGACGATTTCGACCGGGAACGGGAGCAGCTGTCAATGATGGTCGTTCAGGAGAAATTCAAGGTGCTGCGAAAAAGGGCCAAAAAACTCACCTTTATAGACGCCCCGGCTGTGTACCGGCAGCTGTTCTCAAACCCGGAATTGGCGTCCTTGCTGGCCGGGGAAGAGCCGCTTCCCGAGCGATGGGACGATATTTGCTCGGATACCGCCGAGCGGCTGGACCGGAAGGAGCTTTCTTACGAGGACGCTACCCCTTATCTGTACTTGGTCGAGCGGCTGGAAGGGTTCCAGACCAATAACTCGGTACGGCATGTGTTTATCGACGAGGCTCAGGACTATTCGCCGTTTCAGTTTGCCGTCTTGAAGCGGCTGTTCCCGCGGGCCAGGATGACGGTGCTTGGCGACCTGAACCAGGCGATCTATGCGCATGCAGCCTCCGAGAACGGATTCGCCGCGCTGCAGCAGCTGTTTGAGGCGGAGGAGACGGAGACGATCATGCTGACGCGAAGCTACCGGTCTACGCGGGAAATCGTCGAATTTACGCGAAGTCTGGTGGAAAGCGGAGAAGCGATCGAGCTGTTTAACCGGGGCGGCAGCAAGCCGACCTTGACCCAAGCGGAGGATACCGGTGCGCTTCATCGGCAAATTACGGTACGGATCGGGCAGCTTCAGAAGGAAGGGCACCGGTCGATTGCGGTTATTTGCAAGACGGCTGGAGAGAGCCGCGAAGCTTTCGCAGCGCTGCAGGAAGAAATTCCGTCTCTGCACCTGATCAGCACCGGGACCGGCACATTCGAGAAAGGCGTTGTCGTCATTCCTTCCTACCTGGCGAAGGGGGTGGAGTTCGACGCGGTGCTGTTGTACGACGTTTCCCGGGAGCGGTACGGGCACGAAAGCGATAGAAGACTGTTCTACACCGCCTGCACGCGGGCGATGCATGAACTTCACCTGCTCTATACCGGGGAGTTGACGCCGCTTATGAAAAACGCCGACCCGCAGACGTATGAGGTGCGCTAAATGCGGCTGAGCGTGTGATGAACGTGCTGCTGGCGTGCGGGCTGTCCCGCCAGAGGTATGGCTGAGGGCTACGTACGGAAGGAAGGGATAAGTGCAGCGCTAAAGCATCTTTCCCGTTCCTGCCGACGCCTCTATTCCGGTCAAGCCGAGGAACTGCTACAATGGTCTTAACTGTCGGATCAGAAGACGGCCGTCTTGACCAATCAGGAGGCGGCGATGGGACCAATAGAGGAGGAACATCGGGCGATGATCAAATGGGATGGGCATTCGCATACGAAATTTTGCAAGCACGGCAATCCGGACGAATTGGAACGTTACTTGGACCGGGCGGTCGAACTCGGGTTCGAGCGGTATTCGGTGACGGAACATCCTCCGCTGCCGAAAGGGCTGATCGACGATCCGAAGCTGATGGCCGAGCTGGCTATGGGGTTTGAGGAGATGCCGGCCTACTTCGACTATGTGCGCGAATATAAGAACAAATATGAAGGTCGTTTGGACGTGGCAATCGGGCTGGAGTTTGACTATTTGCATGAAAACTTCGCGTTTACCGAACGGATCGCGGAACCTTGGGCGGATGTGCTGGAGGATTGCGTCTTTTCCGTTCATTATTTACCGGGGCGGGGCGGGATGCGCTGCATCGACTACAAGCCGGATGATTTCCAGGCTCATTTGCTGAACTACTACGGCACGATGGAAAAAGTAGTAAACGAATATTTCGATCACGTCGAGCTGGCGATCGAAACGGCCGTCCGGCTGCCCGGGCGGAAGCGGATCGGCCATCTGGAACTGATCGAGAAGTTCCGTCAGGCGCTGCCGCCGGTCGAAGAGGGGTTAATCCGCGAGCGGCTGGAGCGCGTGCTGCCGCTGTTGGTCAAGTCGGGCGTAGGCGTGGACGTGAACACGGCCGGCCTGCGGGTTCCTACATGCGGCAAGGCATACGTGCCGGAATGGTTTATCCGCAAGTGTACGGAAGCAGGCGTCGAGTGCGTATACGGCTCCGATTCGCACAAGCCGGACCATGTCGGCTTCGGCTGGGATTACTTCGAGCGGGCGGTGCAAGGGTAGCGGGATAACCAAAAGGCTGGCTGACGGCGAAGATACATTCGCCGCCGGCCAGCCTTTTGGTTATATACAGGCAGCAAAGCGTGCCCAAAGCTGTTTGCCCGTGTTTCTTGCGCGCAGCACGGCCGCAGCCCAAACCGGGGACGCAGCTTTTAACTTGGCGGGCATCCTGCTGCCGGTCCGTATTCGCAGCGCGTCTACTCCCGGTAAACCGGTCCGGCCGCAAGCAGCCCGCGGGCCTGCTCGGCCACGCCGCGGACGATATCCGCAGCCGGCGTATCCCGCGTAAGCAGGCGGAGCGCCTGCCCGGCCCACAGCGACATGTAGCGGGCGTCGTGCTGCTTCGCCGCCGCTTGCCGGATCGGTCCCGTTGCCGTGTTATGGCTCGGGAACGGCATCGGCTTCACGCCGGAGCGCTCCGCCTCTTCGATGAAGCGATTGCGGAGCCCCCTGGCGGGGCGTCCGGAGAACCAGCGGGTGACGACGGTGTCGTCCTCCGTGCCCGCGAGCAGCGCCTCCTTGTAGGCGGCATGGGCGCCGGATTCGGACGCGGTCAGAAACCGCGTCCCGAGCTGCACGCCTTGCGCCCCGAGGAGCAGCGCGGCGGCCAGTCCGCGGCCGTCCATGACGCCCCCGGCAGCGACGACAGGCACTCTCGCCCGGTCCGCCACCTGCGGAACGAGCGAGAACGTGCCTACCAGGGAGCCGTCCCGGTGCCGTTCGCTGTCGAACGTGCCCCGGTGGCCCCCTGCGTCGCTGCCTTGGGCGACGAGGACGTCGCAGCCTGCCGCTTCGGCGGCCAGCGCCTCCTCCACCGTCGTCACCATCGTCGTCACCAGCCGGCCCGCTTCGCGCGCCGCAAGCCCGAGCGGCTCGGGGAGCGGCCCGAACGCCGTGCTGATGATCGGGACCTGCTCCTCCATCAGCACGGCGAACTGCCGCTCCAGCCTGTCGGGCGTCGGCACAGGCTCCGCTCCGGAGGCGACGCCGAGCTCTGCGCCAAGCCGGTCGAGCACTGGCTGCACCTCGGCGAGCCGCGAATAGTCGTCGCGCATCGGCGCGACGAACAGATTGACGCTGAACGGCTTCGCCGTCAGGCGCCGGATCGAGCGCACCGCTTCGCGAATCGCCTCCGGCTCCATGTAGGCGGCGCCCAGCGTGCCCAGCCCTCCGGCTTCGGAGACGGCCGCAACCAGCTCCGGCGTCGTCGGCCCTCCGGCCATCCCGGCCTGGATCATGGGCAGATCGATGCCGAGCAGCCGGCATAGCGGGGTGTACAGCGGATCTTTGTATCGGTTCAAACAAATCCCTCCTTTTCCGATTCATTAGCTTGATGTCTCCATTATACTCGATACTCGGAGCCGGTCTCCAATAAAAAGGACAAACCGGGTGTTTCAACGCTCTTGCATCCGAATGCTTTTCGCTCCGTATAACATACTATTGAGATACGGGAGTGATGAGCATGAGCGATTCCCATAGCCCCGGGTTTCCGGGAGAGACGAAGGAACAGCTGGAGAAGGAGCTTGGCGCGATCGTCCGCTGGGAGAAGGACCAGAAAGATTTATGGTTCTGGGAGAAACTCGGGCGGCTGCCGTTTATGCTGCTCGACAAACTGACGCCGAAAGGGATTCGGAACAAAATCGGACAAGCGATCGATGAGCTCGGCAGTTACTTGCAGACCGGCGGACGTTATCTCGTGTCGCAGAAGTCCGTGCTGGATACACTGGGACGAACAGCCCGCGAAGCCGGCTGGCAGGGCGAAGGACCCGGGAACGTTCAGCAGGCGGGGCTGCTGCCTTTGGCGGTCATGGATTCGGCGGCGGCCGGACTGACGGACAGCCGCAAGAAGCTTGCTGCGGTACAAGGTGCGACGACAGGATTCGGAGGTTTGTTTACACTCGCGGTAGACATTCCGGCGTTGCTGGGGTTATCCCTTAAGGTTCTTCAGGAGATGGCTCTGTGCTACGGCTTCGATCCGGACGATCCCCGGGAGCGGGTATTTATCGTCAAGTGCTTGCAGTTCAGCTCGTCGGATATCGTTGGCAAGCGGGCGGTGCTGGAGGAACTGGCGGAATATGACGGCTCGTCCGGCGATCGTCAACTAGCCTCGCAGCTCCAAGGCTGGCGCGAAGTAGTGGCGACTTACCGGGATAATTTCGGTTGGAAGAAGCTGTTCCAACTCGTGCCGGTCGCAGGCATGCTGTTCGGCGCGTTGCTTAACAAAGGCACCGTGGGCGATGTGGCGGAAACCGGGAGGATGCTGTACCGGAAACGCCGGATTCAACATCGGCTGCAAGAGCTGGAGAACTCGCCTTAAACAGAAGAACCGCACTGCGCTCTGATGCGCGGCACGGTTCTTCTGAAGTTTTGTCGTCTTATTTCATATGATTGGCGATATACAGCAGATCTTCCTTCGATACGTCGGCAGATTCGGAAGACAACTGGTACAGGATCGACTTGCCGTTTACTTCATCGGCCCATGACAAATGCTGGACGTAGCCCGTCCGGCTGAGGAAGTTGTCTGAGCTGTACATATACGCAGCCTCTTTACCGGATACGGTCACCTTCTCGGACATCGTCCCGTTCCCCGACTTGCCGTGGATCTCGACGTTTGTTCCTTCCGGGATGACTTGCCAGCTAGCGGTAATTTCCGCTCCGCCTTCCTTGGTTACCAGCATATTCGGAACGTACACGCCTGTGGAGCCGGCATTGTCGGAAGCCTCGATTTTGGTCCAGGCCGCAGGCTGTCCGTTTCGCTTGGCCTCTTCCTTCAGGGTGCGCTCATATCTCTTCATCCACTCCAGCGTGCCCCCCTCGACCGGCAACTGCGTCCGTCCTCCGGCTATCGAATACCCGTCCGGCAACTGCCCCGGCAAGCTCCAGTCGGCATGGTATCCAACCACTTGTTTCCATTGCGCCAAATCCGTGTAGATCCGGGGGTTCGAGACGCTTGCGAATGCCGGCAGCTTCTCCCGGTCGAGCAAGCTGACGAATACGAGCGCCTTCTCGTCTTCCCCGAGCGATGAGCGGACCCCGTCGAATACGTTGCGGATCTGCTCCGCTGTCGAGGAGGGGAGCGCGATATTAGGGTCGATCGTCATTTCGTATTTGAGGTTGCTTGTGTTTACTTTATAGAGCGCGTTAGATGCATAAGCGATGCCGGAGAACAGACAGAAGCATAGTGCGATGATCGCGGTCCGGCGTCCGGCGGCGCTTCTTAGACGGCTCAAGGTGCCTGGCCGTGAAGGATGCCTCGACTGGGTTTGGACGAAATTTTCATAGATACCGGCAATTTGCCGATCCAGACCGGCAGGGGGCAGAATGGTTTGCGCCCGTTTGCGGAAAGCTGCTTTTAACTCCTTATCCGTTTGCATGTACGGATTCCTCCTTCGCGAATTCAGGCAGCTCGCGCAGTGCGAGCCTCAGTTTTTTTAACGCCAGATGATGCCTGCTCTTGACGGTGCCTGTTGGGATACCCAAAATATCGGCAATCTCCTCGAGCGGACAATCCTGGTAGTACCGCAGGACGATAACGGCTTTCAACTTGAAAGGCAGCTGCTCGATGCGAGTCCATAGTTCGTTGCGGCTTTCGCTGCGCAGCACTTCGTGGGCGGCGTCTACCTCCGGCAGACGGATCTCCAGAGTTTTGTTGCGCTCAGACAGCCGGAACTTGCGCCACAGCCTCCGGTTCCAATTGCGCGCCTGCCGGACGGTTAAGCCGTTCAGCCACGACCGGAACGGTTTGTCTTCCTTATAGTCCTTTAGGCAGCGAAGCAATTCCATATACACTTCGCTCACTACGTCAGGAGTGTCTTGTTTGTCATTCAGCAGGAAATAGACAGTCCGGTATACATCGAGACGGGTTAAGGCGTATAACTGTCCGAACGACTCGGTGTCTCCGTCGCATACCATTTTAAGCAGCTCGTATGTGGGTTGTTGGTTCATCAGGGGCCGGCCTCCTTCACGCTATATTGGTTCCGAATCTGCAAAAGGTTCACTAACGCGCCCAATTAGGATGGGTTGCCGTATCTACATATGGATTTGAAGGAGAAGCGAGCGAAAAGCATCATTCGCGAGGCTGGAATTTTATTTACAGCGGCAGTCGGGATCGGTTAAGCTAGACGTAGGGAAAAGTTCCGGAATCCGGAAAAATCGGCTCTAGCGGGCTTTTTACCCGTTTAACCTGTTCAGTAGTCCTGTGGAGACGCTGGGAAACGAGTGAGTGACATGATGAACGGCGGACTTGTAGCCTTAAAGGCGATATTGGATCAATTGAAACCGTCCGAGCGCAAAGTGGCGGACTATATATTGAAACATCCGAAGGAAGTAGTCAAGCTATCCGTGCAGAAACTGGCGGAATTCAGCGGCGTTTCGGAGGCGACGATCATCCGCTTATCCAAAACGATGAATATGAAGGGGTTCCAGGAGCTGAAGCTGCGCATCGCCGGTGATCTAAGCTCCAGCCTGCCTGCCGGTACTTATGAAGAAATCAAGATGGGCGCTTCGGTCGAGGCGATCATTCAGGCGGTCAGCAATAACAATAAGCAGTCGATCCAGGATACGACAGCCGTTCTCTCCTCAGAAGAGGTGGGCAAGGCGGCGGAGGTGTTGTCCAAAGCCCGGAAGATTGACGTGTACGGCATGGGTGCGTCTGCGGTCATTGCTCAGGACGTCTATCAGAAGCTTAGCCGGATTAATTGGTGGTGTCAGGCGTATTCGGATTTCCATGCCCAACTGACATCAGCCGTTACGCTGACGAACAAAGACGTCGCTTTCGGGATTTCCTATTCCGGTCAGACTGACGAGATCATCCAGTCGCTCACGGAGGCGAAGAAGCAAGGGGCTACGATTATTACACTGACCAAATTCGGGTCTTCGCCTGTCGCCGATCTGGGCGATATTCGCCTGTTTACGAGCTCGGTGGAGCAGAGCATCCGAAGCGGCGCGATGGCGTCCAGGATCGCTCAGCTGAATGTAGTCGATATATTGTTCATTACGATCGCGAGCCGTCAGCAGAACAAAGTCATTCCGATGCTGGAAAAAACGCGGCTGGCCGTAGGGCGCACGAAGCGGACGTAGGGGTCGTGGCGGACGCAGGGCGGGCCTCTGTCCGGCCTTCGATGAATGGCAGTAAATATTAGCTTCATTAAAGCGTTGGTTTGGAGGGACATTCCGGCTATAAGAGCAGAGTGCGGTTTAGGGCCGAATAGCATAGACGATTCAGAAGGCTTCGATCCGAAGCTTTCTTTTTTTTGAAAAACATTTGCATCCTTCGAATGGATATGGTATATTACATTTCGTTGTCTTACCGGAACAAAAATGAATAAGCGGTTCTGTGCCTTTGGTATTGCACCTTGGCTTGGAAAAACTTGAGGTTGCGTTTTGGAACTGGACATGTTAAGATGAGATTCCTGTCGCACGAGGCTGATAAGCCGATCGCGACAAGGAGAACCAACTTCTTGGATCTTCAAAAAAAGAGGTTGCAAAGTGATAACGAGATGTGGTATAGTAAATATCGCTGTCGCAACAAAATGAATTGCTCTTTGAAAACTGCAAAACGAGTGAGAAGCAAACACTTCGAGATTATGTCGATGCAAATCGCGTGATTTTGAAACAAGTCAGTACAGATTGAGCAATCAGCTCTAACAATAGCCGGTCTTCGGACTAGCACCTTATTGGAGAGTTTGATCCTGGCTCAGGACGAACGCTGGCGGCGTGCCTAATACATGCAAGTCGAGCGAGTCCTTCGGGGCTAGCGGCGGACGGGTGAGTAACACGTAGGCAACCTGCCTGTAA
>NZ_JBYUPU010000020.1:52286-117888 GCF_058135425.1 Paenibacillus sp. MAH-35 | reverse complement strand
ATATTTCGTATCTGTGAGATCTTCTTTTGCTGTTAGAGCAGCGAGTCCACGCCCTATACAGCAAGTTTCTGTTGCAATATTTATGGCTCCAATAGGTGCCCTAACAGAAAGTAAAATATCATTTTTTTTAGCTATTTTAGTAGGCTTATTGCAATAGTATCTTGTTTCAGGTGTTAGTTCGCCAAAATCAGCATTGCCTTGATAGAAAGGAATACCATCTCCATCTTGATTATAACTAGAAGATTCAGGTGACTGTCCCATGTTCAAATTGCATATATCTACCAACTTTACCATTTCCCACTTACTCACCAAGAAGCCCCCTCAATTCCTCCATTTTGGAAGCAATATCAAGGTTTAACTCATCAAGGCGAGTCATGATCACCGTAGGAGCATCATATTCTACCTTGTCATAGACAACTTCTTTATATCGATTTATAGATAAATCGTAATCATTTGCTTCAATGGCAGCCTTGTCCACCATGAAGCTTGGCTCGGTTGGCTTGCGGTCAGCTTCACCTTCAAGGTTGTGGAAGCGAGCAAGAATGTCAGGAATGTCATTGGCTTCAACAACAGTACGTTTATCGTCCAAGGAAAAGCCATCGGCTTTCATATCGTAAAACCATACTTTCTCCGTACCGCCTGCACCTGTTTTAGTAAACAATAGAATAGCTGTACTCACACCCGCGTAAGGTTTGAAAACACCGCTAGGCATGGAAATAACCGCCTTAAGCTGATGGTTCTCTACCAGTTCTTTACGCAGGGATTTGTGCGCCTTGGTAGAACCAAACAAAACCCCGTCTGGTACGATACAAGCACATCGCCCGCCTTTACGCAGAATCCGCAAGAAGAGCGCCACAAACAAAAGCTCAGTCTTTTTGGTATCGCAGACGGTCTTAAGGTTTTCGTGAATACTCTCGGCATCAACTGTACCTGTAAATGGTGGATTGGCAAGTACAATATCATAAGCGGAGGAAGTATTATTCTGCTTTGATACACTGTCCACATAATCAATATTAGGTTGCGTAATCGAGTGGAGCATTAGATTCATAGCGGAAAGCCGAAGCATCGTTCGATCCGTATCGAACCCTGAGAACATCTCCCCAGAAAAATGCTCCCACTGTTCACTTGTCATCTCAGCTTCATAGTTTTCTCTGATATATTCAGCAGAAGATACAAGAAATCCCGCCGTACCGCAAGCCGGGTCGCAAATCTTATCATCTGGGGTTGGGGCAATAAGACGAACCATCATATCGCGAATATGCTTTGGTGTTCTAAACTGGCCGTTTTGTCCTGCAGAAGCCAGCTTACCCAGCATATACTCGTACAGGTCGCCCTGCATATCCAAGTCTTTAATATCGTGTTCATACAGCTCATCAAGGCCTGTAATCATCTTCTGCAAAACTTGCGGAGTTGGGACTAAGAACATCGCATCCTGCATATAACGCGAAAAGGCAGTCCTATTAGCTCCATTCATTTCTTTAATAAACGGAAATACCTTCGTGCCAACAATATCATAGATAATTCGGGAATCTTTTGTTTTAAATTTACTCCAACGCATGGCCTGTCCATCTTCATCCTGTGGGAAGATCTTCGGCATCACTTCACCGCTTAATGCCTCGAAGCTCTCGTTTTCCAATTCCTTCTCATCAAGGGAACGAATAAACATCAAGTAGGTTAATTGTTCTATAACGGTTAATGGGTTGGTGATACCACCAGCCCATATATCTGACCATATTTTATCAATTTTGTTTCGAATTTCTCCTGTTAGCATTATTCTAACTCCTATCTATAACTTCATCATAATAGTTCTTTAGGCTTATTCGACATTTCTCCCGAAAATACCTTTCTTCAATAGAATATCACCTTCTGTTCCCATATTTGGGAATGCCGATCTATAAATAAGTAGAGTAAAGGGCTGGGTTCCCAGCCCCTCCTCATCAAACCGTACGTGAAGTTTTCCCTCATACGGCTTTCCAATGTTCTTCTTCCTTCGGCGTTATGGTATTTTCATTAACTGGCAAGTTTCTTCAGTCCTGCAAATTGGGCCGCTATGGCAGCTTGACGGGACTTACTGTGCTTGTTGCGACAATTGCGCTTCTTGTTCCAGAACAACGTGAGGCGTTTACGGATATACCAGTCGATTTAGTTTAGGAACTTATCCCGCAAAGGAGTCCAATCCATAGTAGTTCTTCCACCCTTGAATCTTCGGATTCAGTACCTCTACCATCCGGTTCATCGTCCAGAATTGTCGACTGCGTGGCTCCGTTACTTCCTTCACTTTCTGCCTCATGCTCTTCATCGCCCTCCTCGAAGGATAGCTGCGAAGGAGCGAGACCACTTTGTTCCCTTTCACCATCTTCGGTATTTTCCTGTGGTGCATTCCTAGAAAGTCGAAGCGCTTCTCATCTCCCCATGGGTTGACCAGCTTGGACTTTTCCTTGTTCATCTTGAATTCTAGTTTTGCTTTCCGAATACCCCAAAAGGACATCAATTGCCTGAAGCGCTTGTTCTTTGGTTTTGCAATGGATCACAAGATCATCCGCATAACGCTCCAGTGTTCCGGTTTCCGCGAACTTCTTCTCCCAGATCGTATCTTATACAATAATGAATTTCAAATTTCAATTCCATTTCTAATTACGGCCTTTGTGAACTTTAGCAGTTCATCTTCTTGAATATCACTTTCATCTAATAGCCATTCACGTCGTTTAGATTTTACCCAAAAATCCCTTTCAGAATTATTATCAAATTCTAGACCTGATTGAAACACCTTATTCATTGCGTGAGCACAAATACGCTGTCTTATAACGTTCCTGTACCACGAAAGAACATCTAAACTATCGCACCCATTCCTTATACATAACGGCAACGCCTCAAGTGTCTCTGGTACTTTATCTTCGTGGAAAACCCCTAACTCATTGATTGCTAGAAAACATCCAGCATCAATTGCTAGAGGTTCGATAACTTCTTTAATAAATTTAAAAACAGCTGGTATCGGACTAGCTCCACTACTTCGACCATTATTAATTGACGTTTCAGGCGGTATTGATAATAATACCCGCGCAATCACCGCATAACTGGCTCCTTCCATAAAAAGTAGAACTAACTTTTTTAACTTTTGCCATAGAGAACTCCAGTTTTCAGGAATCTCCCAGTCTGAAGAATCTATCTCTACATAAGGCTTTATTACATCGCGCATCTTAGTAAGAATTGTTTCAGTCGCAAGTTCATCACCCGGTAAGAAACGAGTAATATATTTAGGTGGTAAATACGACATAGTTTCAAAAAAGACCGAAAGCCAATCAACAACATTCATTTGTGCTGCAATTTCTACAGTAATAATCCCACGTTTTTGATATGCATTCCAGACTTTCCAAGCATAATAAAAATCAGCCCCTGATTTCATCGCTGCTTTATTGATCCATTCTGGAACATCTGGTTGTTCTAAAAACTCTTCCTTTATTTTTGTAATTTTGCTTCGAATCTTCTCAATATTTTGAGAATTAAAATCTATTCTAGATTTATATGCTGCGAATGTACGGCTCAATATATGTCCAGCATGATTATCCGACTCCTCAAATTCAGCTAATAATGATGTTAAGCTCAATTCAATTGGGGTCGAAGTTAAAATAATATCGTCACTAGCTAAATAATTATCTAAGAATTTTTCTATAGGACTTCGAACCTCAACTAATGCATCTGGTTCACCAAGCACCCTATACCTTTTTAATGCTATAGAAGGATCTATATTGGAAATGTTTGCACTATAAGGATCATCAGAAACAAGAATTGCAACTCCTTGGTTAGAGAATCCTGGACGACTTGCTCTACCAAAAGCGTTAGCTATTAAAGCATTAACACGGGTTACCCCTTCAATATTATCACTTTCTCTTGGATCACCCATCGAAGTCCCAGCAATTACTACAGCAATGGCAGGCAAATTTAATCCTTGTGCTAACGTGCCCGTTGCAAACATAATTTTTGAGTGTTGGTTGACATACATCCACTCTGAAGCTGATTGTTCTAAGTGCAACATGGAACTAGTATGTACTGAGATACCGCGGCATAAGAGATCCCTCAGAACTGACTCAACACCTAATTCATAATCTGCTATTCCTAACCATGCTTTAACAATGGTTGGTAACTCTTCTTTATCAATAGTAATTATCGCAGTTGTCACTTTATTTGCACTGCTAAAAGCATGATGCCGACTTGTCAAAATAAAATTTATTGTTGGAATTCCCTTTTTTGCTAAAAGCTCAGATAATAATCTGGAAGAAGTATTTTTCCAACTTTCGAATTCTGGTCCTACATTCGTTCTTATTACCGTCGCATTAAAATCCACTGGTATTGAGGACACTCTATAATCATCAGCCCCATCAAGAGTCCACGGTCCTGATAAGCCTACAACTAGTGCTAGCGGTGTTTTAAAATTTAGTTTCACACGTCGTTTTGGGAGAGTACTAAGTGTCTGTTTTGCCTCTTTAGCGTTAGGTATTAACTTGTCTCTATCTACAAGTAAAAGACCTCTCATCGTCCTCGATGGACGCCAATTTATTGGTTTAGCAATTGCTGAACCTCCATTTGATTTTTCTAACCACTCAGCTAGATCCTTAGGGTTACTAACCATCGCTGACATTAGTAGGAAACGTATATTCTTTGAGCTATTAAATAATTGTGCCAAAATAATATCTGAAGTTACCCCCCTATTGGAATCATTTAACAAATGGCATTCATCGAATATACATAAAGAACAACTTGCAAACATTTCTGGATATAATCTTAGTGCAAGTGCACATTTTTCTGGTGTCATTACCACTACAAAGTTTTCTTCTTCAAGCTTTGTTTCTTCTAAAGTGGTGTACTCTGCTCCACCAACAAATGCCCTTATCCTCACATCCTCAAAACTGCTAAGTGAAGACGAAAGGTCCCTCCTTATTTGATAAGCTAAGGCATTCGTTGGCGCAATGTATAAAACCCAGCCCCTGCATAGAGAATGACTAATAGCTAACTCTGCAACAAAGCTTTTTCCACTTCCTGTAGGCATTGAAACTACTGAATCCCTGTATGGACCTGGAAGACAGTCTTTGATATATTCCATCGATGAAGGCCATAAGAAAGGACGCCCTTTCAACAGTTCTGTACCACCTGCACGGTTACGTAAATATCTTTTGAAACTATCTAAGTATGATGTACTTGCTCCATCTGGTTCTGGGGTCACATGGACAACGGAACGTTCGCATGTACGATCAATCATTGTAAGTAGTAAGCTACTCAAATGGTAAATATCAGAAAGCTTAGTAAACCCTATACTATTTTCTTTGTTCTTCAGTATTGAAGCATCTCTAATTCTATTGAGAATTTGTTTTGATTGTTGCAACCCACCATCGTCAGTACCTCTGAGCCACTCCATATACGAGATAACTGCAATTTCCAACTTTTGATAAAACTGAATTCTAAGTTCAACGTACATCTCTGTTATATTACCAACCAACATTTCTTTGTTATAAGGAGGTAAGGGCGGTATTGTAATGTCCACTTCCTCTTCATATCTCAGGTTTCCTAAAGTTAGTAACTTTATTAAATTGAGAATCTTCCCTGAATATAAATATTTTATCTGCTGATAACCTTCAAAATTAATATCAAAACTTATTGAAATTCTTTTTGCAAGGGCTACAGAATTAATATCGTAACCACCAATCATATACAACAGTGCAGCTTCAATCATTATATAATTTGAATCTGTAAAAAGTTGATCGTCTAGCCTTGGATTCTCCTCTTCTTCCTCTAAAACTTTATCTTCAACATATTTATCGTCTGATGGTATTTCGTTTAATAGGGCTAGTGCCTCAGCAGCAACAAACGCGCAAGCATTCTGGATATCACGCGGAATATCTAACCCATTTAGGCTATCAAAAATCGCTACACTTTCTAAAGTATCAGCTAACCTTCTGAGATAATCTCTAATGAATAGCATGTCATGATTACTTGATTCATCATTGGTAGCGTCTATATTGGACTTTAATATATGAAAATAAGCTCTAGAAAGGACCCGCCTACACTCATCTCTATCAAGTTCAGGGATAGGTGGAAGCATTTCGATTATTTGTTTTGCATAATCATCATACATTTATTGCAAACCCCCTTGCATAATCACGCATGTTATCTGAAATCTCATCAAAAAAGTTGTCGAAATTATCAATTATATGTGGCATAACTAATATGTTTTTTTTCGAGAGGGTTTTCAAGTTTTCAAACGAGGGCCTCTTATTGGTCCAATCAATATTTTCAGAAATATCATAGTGAGGGTTCGGAACGTACGTTCTAACAGATTTCCAAAAACTTCCCGATACTAATTCTTGTAAATCACTACTTAGTGCAATTCTCATCATAGATACACTATGTTTAATTCTTGCTGAATGCTTATGTTCATCTATTTCCCTGAAAAATTTAACAGCTTTATTAATTGCCCTATTTGGATCTAGTTTATAGGCTTTAGATTCAATAATAGTCAAGCCAAGCGTATCCTCACTTGCTTTATATATTGCAAGGCCGTCTAGGCCATGATCTTTTGCTCTCACATGAGCAGGACCAACAGAAATAATATTTCCCAAAGGGTGAATATCTTGTTTCCGACTTGCAGCCAGCATGCATAAATGCCATAATCCTTCTGCGATCCACGGATTTCTTTCATCTTCTTTTTGATCATTAGTTAGTTCGCTATTACTTTCTTTCACTATCCCACACACTCCAGCATAAATATCGAAAGCTCCCTCGGCACCATCATCTGTTAAAGCAGCCCGAATATTTAATCCAGAATCAATCGCGCTTTCACAAAGTCCAACTAAATATACTGCAACTGCTCTTCTAGTGTCGTTATCATTGTTCCAACCACTGACAACAAGAGCATCGTGGGTTTCTGATTCATAAGTTTTAACGAGTAGTACATTTACTAGATAATTCACTGCATTTTCTACATCTTGTTCTAGTTTCATTGGTATTGTCATTTGTGTATTTGACATGCTCATATTCCCCCCCCAATAATTAATCCCCATAACATTTTTATTGGTATTTTTAGGAAGATAACGCTTATATCAAGGCTTTCGGCTATCTGTTTCATTCCTAACCAATAATGCAACCGACTCCACATGCACCGTATTTGGGAACATATCTACGATGTTGCCTCCTCCAACCGCAACTCCCCAACCTCACCAGCCCGATCAAAAACATACTTAGCCGCATACATAACCCGCTGAACTCCCATGCCACCGGGCAAGATCGGCCTAGCCCGCTTCTCCCACTCCTCCACGGTAAACACCACGTATAATTCATCCGAAGCTCCGAGCCCCGATGGGATCCGCGTAATCTCTTTGCGCTGCACGACCTTCCAGTCCGCTACCTTGCCATACACACGAATACCCGCATCATCCCGGCCAAATAACTGGATCGACTGATAAAGTGCCACATACTCAATCTGAGTTAAAACTTTATGATCCCTAATATTCTTCAGCGGAGTGTGATAAAACTTATGCTCCAGTGCAGCAGCTAGCTGCTCTGGCTGACTGAGCGCCCCGATCAGTACATTTTTACCAGAAAGCTTGTTCTTGTAATAATCCTTCGTTCCACGTGGGCGGGTCGAGCGCTCGTAGGCTTTCTCTGGACTGTCGAGGATGATTTCGTCCAGAAACTTCTCCATCAAGCTCGTCGAGTTCGGTAGGAAGGGGAACGCTCCCACGTTAATTTGTTCAATGCTTCGATAGAAGCGATGCTCCTGGAATCGCTCCTCATCATGGTAGGGGAACAGCACGTAAGCTCCGAACATGCTTCGTTCCAATTCCTTCTCCTTTTCGTCCAAGTAAACGATCGCGTCCCGGTAACGATGCATCGTGTTAATATCGTCTTCCTCCGGCCCTGGCATCTTATAGTCTCTACGGTAGGGCGTGCCTTCATAGGCTGGGTTCAAACGATATTTGGCATCGAAAATGTATTTGTATTCGACCGAAGCGTTGTTTTTCTTCAGCGTTAAGACGTTATCCGGCTTCTGAGGAAGCGTCGGTGTCTTGTCCCCATGAGGTAGCGAGTTGTAGAACAGGGTGAAGATCTCACCATTCGTCGGATTCCGGTACACCATCTTGGCTTTCTGCGTTCGATCCAGAGTAACGAATAAGCCGTTCCGATTGACGCGGATGATGTCTTGCTTCAGCAGCTCATAATTTTTACTAAGCAAGTGATGAATTTTGAGGAAGCACCAGTACTCGTAAAGCAGCGCCAGATCCTTCATCGACAAACGGAACAGATCGCTTTGGATCGACAGTCCTTTCATGAGCATGAGGTAGTACCGATACACTTCGCGGTAGCCGACCGCCATTTGCAGCACTAGTGTTATGGACATTTGACGCATCTCTCCAACCGCCAGAAAATCGTATTTCAGCAACCGTTGGAGGTGGGTCTGCATCAGGTTCATTTTGCGTTCAAGCTGCGGGTCTTGTTGTCTTCCCTTCTGAGCTAAACGAAACTTCAGATCCTTTAGCTTCTGCTGGATGCGCAGCAACACCCAACGGATGAAGCGGTTCTCGGCCGTGTCGTAATCGACATGTCGTTTCGTCTCCAGGACGTGATTTGGGGTATACCGCTGTCCCCCCATCGGGATCAAGCCATTCTTCAAATCCTCAACAAGAAGGTGAGGTCGTTTTGCTAGAAACGTTAGGTTCTCTTTCCCCGCTTTGCGAACCTTTGCCGCTTCTACGAGTCGATTCTCCACCTGCAGCTTGGAGTGCGGCGACTGCCGGATGCGCTCGACGGCATGAACCAATTGATTGAACACGTGCTGGAGGATCGTGAAAAACTCAGTCAAGCTTTGGTGCTGGGTGTCCTTTAATCCTGTTAAATGATAAGTCTTGCGCATGAAATCAAAGGACAAGTTATAGATTTGCTCATTCACATCGTTCAAGATCATCTGGTAATCCCGCTTATAGTCCATCTTCGACGGGAAGATTTCAAGCTGTAGCCGAAAGGCAGCCTCCCCGTTATATCGGAGCTCCAGTTCCGTATGGCCGACTTCGTTCTGGAAGTTCACGATGCCAGACAGGATCATTTTGCCTAGCGGCTTAATGGCATTCCTTATGTGCATGTTGTCATGGTGGAAGATGAGCTGCATTTCTTGCTTTTTCTCAATCACCAATTCATAGGACTGTGTCTCGTAAAAGATCGGCTGGGCCGGGCCACCTACTGTCCAAGGTACCAACTCCCGGCGTTCCGGCGAGAAGATAGAGATGGACTCGATCGCTACAGAAGTCCCCAGCGACGTAGCTTGAAAATGCGCCTCTGCCCATGCTTCGCCGGACTGTCTATGCAACTGCAGCGTCTCCACCGTCGGATGAAACGGCTTACCCTGGATATACAAATTAAAGAGGTTCGTCTCCACCCGAAGCAGCTCGGTCTGTTGGTTAGGATAGCCAGTATGAGGTGAAGCCATCTTCATCTAACCTCCGTAGCATGAAGGCGATTTTCCTTGCACTTTGCGGGTATTTTGCACCGTCTATCGCAGAGCGGGACGTATACAGTTCGGACGCATCGTCCATCAGGTCTTGGACCGCTAAGCGTCGACCCAATGCCTCTTGCATCAGTTGAAGCAATACTTTCTTCACCGCCGTACTGCTTCCTTGCACTCGGGGCAGGATCTTCTGAAGCAACTGCTGGTCGAACGCCGCATCCGGCTCTAGAAGCTGAAAGCGCTCATTGTACAGCATATAGAAGCAAACCGCGTCACGTATCCGAAACCCTACATGAGCATGAATATCCTCTAATATGCCATTGATCTTCACCAGCTTCTCAGTCGTCTCTTCGACCAGCTTCCGATTGTCCCGATACATATCTACGAGCTGTAAGTACTCGGAACGCAAGAAGGAGTTTGGAACAGGTGTGATCGCAGGAGCGGAATCTTCTTCTTCGTCCCCCGGGTATTGCCCAAGGTTAATATAGTTAAATTCAATCGTATTGGCCCGATCCAGCACCTTCTTGCTGAACGGATGCGTGGTCTCGTCCATATTGACTGTGCCTATCAGATACACATTGTCCGGTACATGCAGATCACCGTATTCTCGCTGGTCTTCTTCACTAGTGAGGGACTGACGATGAATCAGCGGTGCTGTCACGATGCGCTCTCCCTGCCACTCCTGTGTTTCCAGTACACTGAGCAGATCGCTGAAATAGTGCTCGACCCGGGCTAGGTTCATCTCATCCAAGCAAATGAAATACGGTTTGTTCCGATTGGCTGGCCGAGCCGCTTCAGCGAGTACCTCCGTAAGCTTGCCAGGGCGGAACTGATTGGACAAATCCTTGTAGCCGAGCAGATCAGAAGGATCGCTCCAATCCGGTCGCACCGGAATCAGCGTAAATTGCTGGTTGGAGCTAGTCGCTCCTAGCGCTTCGGCAAATAGCTTGACCAGCTTCGTCTTCCCTGTACCGGATACTCCGGCAAGGATGACGAACGGTTTTGTTTTCAGCGACAGATAGAGGTTCTCGATCAGTTGATCCGGGTACATAAAGCCTATCCGCTTAATGAACGCTTGGATCGCTTGAAGCTGCTCCGGTACGGATAAAGGTTCCACTTGTGGCTGCTCCTCTACTGGTTCACCTGAAAGCTGGATATCCACGTACATGCGGTAATTATCGATCACATTACGAAGATCGGCTAAAAGCTGCTCCTCGCTAGGCAGATTGTCCTTGTCGTAACGGTAGTAAGCTACAGTAGAGACCTGATAGTCTTGCCCGAGACCGGAAGTGGTCAGTTGAATGTTTTGGTCTTTATGCATCCCTTCCAGAGGGACTAGGCTCTGGATTTGCTCTGCTTTTTGCCGGAGGTACTTGTAGCCCTCGGTCTTGCCCATTTCCTTGGTAGGTACGGTGACCCCTTGAGCTAATGTTAAATACACGGCACTCATATCGTGGGCGAATAGGTAGACAATGTACTCTCCTCGCTGGGTAGTCTCGGTGATCCGCCGATCCATGATAGCTACCCAAGGTACAGTGGCCCAGTTCCCCATTCCAACCGAGCCTTGGATACGAAGGTTTTGGTCGATAAACGGAAGTCTATGAATTTCCTGCGGTATCGTATTACGAACCAAGATGCCTAACGGGTGACTGGTAAAAGGCTCTCGCTTCGCGGCAACATAATCCGACATGACTTTGGCTAGATGGTCCCGGAGGGTGGTGGCGATCGGCTGCTGATTTTCATAGTAGGATTCCAGTTCCTGATTGGCATACTCCCGCAGTTGCTGGACTAGCGACTCTGACCATAACACTCGAAGCTCATCGGTGAAACGCAGCGTTTGTTTGCCAGTGTCGTGAACGAGGACGGCCTTCAAGGCTTTGATCGGTGTTTGGAGGAGCCCGTTGATTTGTAAGCCTTGAACTTGGCTCCAGCGCTGGGCCATACTTTCAGGCGGGGCATCGACAGGTTGCCCTTGCGACTCTCTGGATTGCAGCAGCTTTAAGAAACGTGCCCGCACTAAGTTTACGGGCACTTCCTGTTTCTTCAGCTCTTCCATGATGTCGAGAATCGCGAGGGTGAGGACCATTTTATATGATTTCTGCTTATGGGCAAATATGCCCGTTAATAAAGAAGGGAGAGTCGTCATTTCGATCACCTTGTTCGTCTTGATGGGACTTTCGACGTACTCCTACATGGTTCGACGTTTACCAATGGATTCCTTCTTTGGAAGGAGGATTGGTAAACAAAACGAACTCGGTTTCCCGGAGTTCGTCAATTTTTCTGTATGTAACGTGCCGATACTCATTCAATTCCTGCTTATTCCAGATGACTAGGTTCTTTCAATTCAGTATCAAAAAAACGTCGAATGGATAGATTTCAAGTTCATTATACTAATATTTGGAATAGTATCTAAGACTTATTGAATATTATGGGAAATTTTATTAATATTTGAATATCGGATTGGGGGTGAGAAGCTAAAAAAGTGACGGACACATTTGGTTCATTAATTAGAGGAGGAAATTCGTGAAAATGGAGGAACATTAGTCAATTTACATTATTTATGTAATATAAATTTTCCCAAAAGAAAGGTGTGTTCTGTTTGAAAAAGAAAAGTAAATCAATTCTTACTACCCTTGCAGTTGCTACGCTAATCATGGTTCCACTTTTTAATGCTCATGCAGCTAGTGATAAAGTTAGTCAAGTTTTCATACACGAAGGTAAAGAATATCGGGCAATTCCTTCTGAACAGACTGTTCCAGATAACAATGCCATTGAACAAAAATATGATCAATTGCAAATTATTGAGGAGATGAAAATAATTGATGACCGAGAAAACCTCAAAAAAACAGTAAATAATCTTTTCCCGGAGATCTATGGGGGAATTTACACCGATGATTCAGGTAATAACGTCATTTTACTAACTGACCATAATCCAGAAATAGAGAAGAAACTCAAAGAGAGCAGTTCACGGGCTGATAAGGTCAGAATTCAGACTGTAAGCCACACTGAAAAACAGCTAAATGATGCACATAACAAACTGTATACGATGACTGACATGGGAATTGTATTATTAGCAACGGATACCAAGCTTAATAAAGTTAAAGTATATATTTCAGCAAATGAACTTGAAAAAAATAAAGAAAAAATTATAGAGAGTGTTGATGAGAGTCTAATTCATTGGGAAGTCGGTGAATTTAAATATGTCAAAGAAACTGCGTATTTGTATCCAGGTGAGGAAATTAACTTCACCGAGGGGTCGGAACCTTTAACCTGCAGCGTAGGTTTTAATGCTTCAACAAGTAATAATAGCAAAGTAACTGTTACCGCTGGTCACTGTGGCAACAATACATACTACGATTTGTCAGATCAAACTGGGTCTATTGGTACGATGAGCAATGCAACATTTGGTTTCGGTTTCAACTATGATGCAGGTTTTATTGCATTAAATAGTTCTGCACTTACCAGCCCTTATCTGAGTGGCAACACATTAACAATAGGTACATTCGATTGGAACGGTTCAGGACAAGCCCAAGGTACTACCGTCTATCTACATGCTAGAAGTGGAGGTGGAACAAGTTTAGGCTCTAGCACTATTCAGAATAGCAGTATCTCTATTCCAGGCGAAGAAACAGATCTGGTCTTGACTAGCCACGTTGGCAATGTTGAAGGAGATAGTGGAGGACTTTGGTATCGAATTATTAATAAGGATGGAAAAAACTATGCGGTAATTGAAGGAATTCATACGGGCACGGTGAGAGACAACAACAATGGTCAAATTGTTGGCGCTTCTTTCAGCAAATTTGCCAATGTATATAATGGATTGGGGTTAAATGGAGTTTTTGTCGATCCTAACTACTAAATACTAACATCTGCATCCCTTTGATAGAAAATGCTAGAAGCAGAAGTTTCTGCCTGGGTATATATTAATTCCAGTAGACGACTGGGGAATGTACATCTTACTTGAGAAGAAAAAACCGCTGGAAATCACTCCAGCGGTAATCTTTTAACATACGCTATATTCCTCTTGTATATAATTCCATCAATTAAATTTATCTTTTTCAGCCCACCGATTTCTATCATTTCGTCAGTAGCATCAACTCGCATGGCTTATTCTTCTTATTATATATAGAGCTTATTCGAAATCGTTTGATTCTTTCATCGTTGATGTTCATAACAATAAACCCGATTCTGAAACTGTTCCGGCCGCCCCAGACAATAATTCCGCACCTTCTCACTGACCCCCTTGCCGCATCGGGCGCAATGATATGTATCAGCCTGAGACGTAGTAATCTCCTCAATCGTCGCTGCTTCCTCCTGCAGCACTTTCTTCTTCGCTTTCGCTCTCCAAAGAACCCAAGTTATCCGAACCGCTAACAGCACGATAGCGGTCACTATAGCCACATTAAGGTAAGGAACATCAACTTTTAATTTAAAATACTGGGTTTCCAGCACCCATAGAAACGCCTTTATTCCTGCCATTAGCCCAAGTGCACTTACTAGGAACATAGAGATAGACTGCTTTTGTCTCCGTGCCATTCAATTATCCTCCCGACCTTGACGTACTTGACCGTGCCCGCACCTTACCAACTCGTTCCTTCTTCCATTTCTTCAGCTTGTCTTCCAAGATCAAACCATTAATCAGCTTTATATTAAGGCGTTCCGCCGCCTCACGGGCCGCCTTTGTAAAGTTGCTTGTGGTTACGATCCAGGCGTCGTAGCATCCATGCACCTGCTTACCCGCTTTCAGCCGGAGGACGATGTCATTGCCGACATCCTGCTTCCATCGTTTGCACTGGACAGCTATCTTGTAGCCTTCCTTCCCTTTCAGGACCAAATCCACCTCATGGTCACCTGAACCGCCGATGCGCTCAACCTGATACCCTTGCTCCCGATAGTACAACTCCATCAGCTTCTCAAAGTCCGTTCCTGATAATGTCCGCACATCGGCCTCTAGCAGCTCTTGCTCTGTCATTATCTTTGGCTTGCCTGTGCTTTCCTTTGGCGCTTTTTGCACTGTCGCTCTCGTCGTTTTGGCTGGAGCGCTGCCTTTTTGCCCCTTTTTGTCGTTTCTTCTTTTACGGACCCACATCGTTCCCAATATTTCCGCCACGATGACACTGCCAAATAAGATAACAAAGAAGAGCCACCAGATCTGTTTCAGCTCTGTGAAGAAGAAGAGAGAGAGTCCCGACAAAATAAAAATCCCTCTGAAAAAATAAGCGACTTGCTTCCCCTCCGCTTGGTACGTTCTTGCCATTAAGCTCCCCCCGATCGTTTGAATTCCGCTGACTTACTGTTCTTTGTTTCGTTTACTTCGTCCAAATAACGCGTATATTTGGAATCACCGCTGTACGATAAAATCAGCCACTCCAGCGCCCTCGTCATCCCGATGTAGAACAGCGACACTTCACGTTCTTCCATTTCTTCGAGCGGATGAGGCATGCTCTCGATATTTACTAGGAAGACGGCGCGGAAATCGAGTCCTTTCGCACTATCGATCGTAGAGATTTTGATAGACTCGTCACTGCGGTCGAAGCTTCGTTTGGTTTCAAAGTTTTCGGTTACCCAGGTATAAGGTAACTGCCGGCTTTCAAGTCCTTTGCGAATAATGTCTATGTACGAGGTATCGAACCGGCTTTTCACACGGTATAAAACGGCAATTTCGGACAGTGGAATGCGATGCTCCGCTTGAAGCCGAAAAATCTGCTCAGCAACGAAAGCCATTTCTTCCTCCAGGCCCGAACATCTTCGAATAACGGGATGCGGCCCTTTTCTTTTCGTGCTTTGAGGCGGAATAATATCAATTCCTTCGAACGAGCCTTGCTTTACTTTATCTTGCAACTCGGAATGCTTCCGGTAGAAGTCCCAGGCAAATTGAACAATCTGGGCCGTATTCCGGTAGTTGATGCTCATAATCTTGGATCGTCCGCGGAAGTCGAGCCCGGTATCTTGCATGAGACTGGCTTTTCGCTTGAAAATCGATTGAGCACGGTCTTCTACGAGCAGGAGCGACTGCGTATCCGGATTCAGGCAATAACTGAGCAGCTTAAGCCACTCCGGCTCGAAATCCTGACCTTCGTCTATTAATATCGCATCATAACGAGGCACGATCGCTTCCTTGGCCTCCAGCTTATCAAGTAAAGCCGGGATGTCCTGGTCCTTCATGCCAATCGAATGGCGCAGCCACTCATGGAAGTTATAAATCTCCACGTTGCCAGTGGGGCACTCATTCACTTGTTCCGTATCTTGAATAAGATCAAATAAATCTTCCGGCTCTTCCATCATCCGAATAATCATCTGCTTCAAACTTCTCGACAACGGTATACCGTAACAAAGGACGAGTATGCTCCACTCCGGGTGGGATCGCGCCAGCATCTTGGCACGACTGGCCAGAACCAAAGTTTTCCCGCTGCCCGCTACTCCGCGTATGAGACGGTGCTTATCTCCCAATTGCTTAGCCAAGTTCTCTTGATGAAGATCCATTGTCTTGATATTGTGCATCGAGAGGAGCAACTGATCCTGAACGAGTACCGGTGCCCGGAATTCCGCACTAATTCGAACTTCAGGGAACAGATGAAAGCGGATCGCACTAATATCCTGATCGGAGAGCACATACTTCCGCTGGCTCCATACGGTAAACATGCCGTGAATCTTCTCCAACAAAATATCAGCGGTAAAACTATCGTCTTCAGGATCGATTTCATCCCTGCAAAGCACAAACTGCGGCTCGATAATATGATATAAATTATGACGTACGAAATCTTCCTGCTTTAATCGCGTAAATACGGTGCCGAATCCGTACGGAAATTTCAGATTCCCTTGATAGGGACCGTCATGTAAAATCAGCTGCTTGTCCTTCTTTAATTGATCCGCGATCCTGCGGACATTATCGCGCGCCTGTTTATACGGATTTTTTACCGTTTCCAATTGACCCGCCGCCGTATGAAGGACCCATTCGTCTTTGTTCAGCGCATGAAGCGTATTGCGCGTATAATCCTTGACTTCCAGCACAACCAGCCCCAAATACGGGCCTATCACAACAAAATCGGGTCTGCGTCCGTGAATTTCCGGCTCGTAGTAAACAACGTAGTCGTCCGGCAAATGATCCCGTAGCGTGTGGAACAGCAGCCGCTCCCCGGTTGTCGCCAGGCGCGGGATGCTTTCCGGCACCATATAAGCCATAGTCCATCTCTCCTGGTTCTATTTTCCTACATCCTCATTATACTTCCAATCCCTTCCGTTAGACATAGGAATTTGACAAATTTCGATAGATTATGCAAAACAAAAAGACTAGCCTTATAAACTTTAAAGCTAGTCTAAACACCTTAATTCTTCTTTTATTGCATTGCAGGCCAAGCGACTTTCCAGATACCTTTCTCGTTCTTAATCATACGTAAACTACTACCATTCCTGTTTAATGGATCGGGAGAAATCATTCGAATTGTTACTTGGGTTCCCTTGACTTCTTCTTGTAACCGATAACTTTTTTTCCAAGTTGCCCATTGGTTTTTTGATTGCTCTTGTATTACGGGGTCTTTGGTTGCACCTGAAAGATATTCTTCACGGGAGGGAGTTCCGTAACTATTCCCTTGGATAAATAATGCGTATACCGTTTCATAATCACCCTTTTCTGAGGCATACATGTATATGCGAAAAATATCTAGGGGCTCTATTCCCATAAGCATCTCATCTTTCTTGGTTTTGGAAAACGCCTGGTAGGCATCGAATGTGTATCTTGGCAGGAGCCATTTCTTGTCCATAGTGATTAAATTCCCTGCCCCGTCAAACACTCTTTCGTCAACTGCTGGTGAATATGTGGTCGATTTTTTACCCATATCAGTCGTCCATAAGTTACCCTTATTACCTAATCCTACTCCTGTGATTAGGACAATTACTAGACAGAAGGCAACTGGAATCCAAATGAGCCTCATTCTAATACTTCTAGTGCTGGTACTGTGTACTCTTCTTTCAATATCGTTTACTATCTCCTGTGTTGGCGTAGAAACGCTAACTAAAGGTCCATTTTTTAAATCGTCGTACCAAAGTGGTTTATTTTCTAACATATCCGACCTCCTCCTTTAACTTTTTGGTCAACATTTTGCGTGCACGGTGAATACGTGACTTAACCGTACCCTGCGAAACACTCAAGAATTTTGATATTTCATCAATCGACATTTCCAACTGTGCATCTAGAACAATAACTTCTCGATAATGTCTCGGAAGGTCCATAACGGCTTTCCAAATTTCATTTATGAAGTTCTTTTCAAAGAACTCTTTCTCGGCTGATGCCACACTCGCGTTTGAGTGAACGACGGCGAATACGGTTACTTTTCGGAAAAAAGCAGATCTTAAGTATGAATACGCTGTGTTACGAGCGATAACTAAAAGCCATGTTTTTACAGATCCTTCACCTCTATAAGAATCGATCGATTTAAAAGCTTTTACAAAAACATCCTGAGCAATATCATTTGACTGATCGTAGTCCTTGGTAATTAGGAAGGCATAGTTCCATACATCATTCCAATATTTTTTCGTGATATCACTAATAATGGAATGATCAATTTTGGAGACATGGCTCAAATAATCCTCATTCATTTTTTCACCTCTTAATAAATAGACTGCGCTAACTAAAGAAGGTTCCCAAAAAGAAAAAAAACTACATCTGTTTCGGATTTTGGGCTCTCACAGGTCGCTGTAATTTTACTCTTTTCTTTTGAATTGGAAATTGGCTGGTGGCTCTTCTTTTATGAGGGATTGAGTTTCATCGGAACGCACAAAAAGAAAAAAGGCCATCGGAGTATATACCGCGGCTAAATTGAAAATTCCTTTTCTGTAGTTAGTATATGAGTAAAGAGTACTCTTTTCGGCCAAATAAAAACCCAGGTGCGTTGTCTTCACCTCGTCTTTTCTGCACCGCTTAATAAAGGAACACGAAACACGTAGGGTTCAAGCGCTTCTCCACGGAAATAAGTAACCGATTCACCCTGTCTTTCAATTACTCTGCGCTGAGGAATTATAACGAGTTCCTCCGGCGTTTCCTTTGGCGTGCGTAAATGTTCGTCTGTAAACCGGTATTTCCTTCGATCACCTTCAACCGCTTCGCCTTCGCCGCCAACAAAGCCCATCCCCATAATATAACCCTTGTCATTCTGCACTTGAATACTGCTGATAGCAGACGGGTCAGTAAACGAGTAATTCTCGGGCACGGTCATTTCGTAGTCGATCGTCGTACTGAGCGGTGTCATCACAACTCGTGCTACGTTGATGATAATCCCGTTTACCTCATGAGAGATCCCAGGTTCAAAGGTTCGGGTCGCCTGATCCGAAAGTTCACGGGACACCGGCAGCTCGAGGGACCAATTTCCTTGGATGTCTCCAATCCGACTTACCTTAATCGTTAACCGAAATTGCTCAGGCAGCAGGCCACCCAGTCCCTCCTCATATCCATAGTTACTGTGATAATAAATAATGCCCCCGTACCGGCCATCCTGGAGATCCTGAAATTCACCTCCGGAGTGAAAGGCCAGCTTTTTTCCATCGATAAACAATTGAACGTCGTTCGTGTTCAACATGGATCTAGAAACCGCATCTTTTGTAAACGACTGCACCATATCGAAAACAAGTTCGCCTTGATCCGCATATATGTTTTCCACACTGAGTGTGATGCCTTGTTGAAGCGACTCTTGTCCCACAGAGGTGCTTAAGCCCTTTTCCACAACCTGCTGAAACCCCTCAATTCGCAACAGATTGACTACATAAGCCAATACTTTGGATGATAAAGGGAGCATCAACGTTGCGAAGCAAATGAACAGCAACATGCAAGTCATGACCATCCGTTTTGGGTAACGTCTCCCTACAGGTGCTAGGGTTCGCGGCTTTTCCTCCAATACGAGCCTGTGTTGTTTCAAGCTACGGGCACTTTGTTTCAAAAGCTCATCAAGCTGGTTACTCATGACCATCCTCTCCTTCCAGCATGACCTTCAACTGTTCCTTAGCCCGGCGGAGACGCGATTTAACGGCTTCATGGCTTATTTTCAACACAGCGGAAATGTCCTGCAGTGTCATATCCTGATAGTAGTGAAGCACAATCATCTCGCGGTACTTAACAGGCAGCCGCATCACCTTGTCAAAAACTCCGGTGTCATCCAGTTTGGAATACTCATCCTTTGTTGCTGCCAATACGGATTTCATCCGATCGTGCTCCCAAAGCACGATTCTTCGCCAAAAGGCAGACCTGAGCATGCTTTTGCAGCGGTTAACTGTACATACTTTGAGCCATTTGCGCAGAGCAGGCTGATCCTTATCGGGATCGACTTTATGATACGCCGTCATAAATATCTCCTGAACACAGTCTTGCGCAAGCTGGTAATCATTTAAATAAGACATAGCCAAGTGAAGCAGCTCACTTTGATACTCCGATATTAACTGCTCGATCAAGGCATCTCCTCCGCGCTCTGCGGATTTCATTTTTGCATCTATGGCCAGTTTGGAATGGAACATCCCCTCACCTCCCTATCTAATACGCTTAAAGCACGTCAAAAGGGGTCATATGGGAACTAATATTTTCGAGATCGATTGCTATTCAGGTACTACCAGAACCTTGAAACCTCGAGCGAAATGCAGCAGCATCCCGGACATGTTCTAACAAAACAAAAGCCAACTCACATAACACGACGGAGTTGGGCTGAATTTCTAACCTTATTTATTCAATCTTATTTCTCCGAAACTAATCCTTATAAGGATCAAACTCATCCGCCCCCGCCATACAAACCCCGATCGGTTTCAAAACATGCAGTACCTCCACCGTCTCCGAGTGCGCATCCAGCACTTCCTGCAACTTCCGATAAACGAACGGGCTCTCGTCCGTTCCGGCGCCGCGGAGCTCGACGCCGAAGCTTTGGACGGCATCCTGCATCTGCCTGGAGGAAATTTGCCCCCCGCTCCGCGTGCGCGTTTTCCAGTTCATTTTGCCGGCGGCTTGGGTGCGGCTCATGATGCGTCCGGCTCCGTGGACGGTGCTGTAGTACGCTTCGCGGTTCTCCGCGGTATCTTTGCCTCTTACGATGACGGAGATGTCGCCCATGCTGCCCCCGATAAAACCGATCTGGCCCGGCGCGGACGGGGTCGCTCCTTTTCGGACAACGATGACCTCTTTGCCGTCGTGTGTCTCTTTCCATGCATAGTTGTGGTGGTTGTGCACTTCGAGGTCCGCTTCCGCTCCCAGGATGGATAAGATTTGCTGGATCACGTAATCGCGTCCGGCATAGGCGTAACGGCCGGCGAGCTTCATGGCGCGGTAATACATGTCGCCGAGCTCGCTGCTCAGATCGAACAGGATGGGAGGCTGCTCCATCTTCTCGCCTGGGGCGTTCGCCAGGAAAGCCCGGTTCGCCTGCAGGTTCATGAAGCCACTGGCCGTCTTGTGCCCGAAGCCGCGGCTCCCGAAATGGTTGCCGATCCACACCCGGCACGTCTCCGCTTCTACGAACAGATCGACGAAATGGTTGCCGCTGCCGACGGTGCCGAGCTGGTCGCGGGCCAGTGCTTTCAGTTTATCATGCTCCTGGGTGCCGATCGTCTTGTAGACGTCCCAGTCCGGATCGTCAAACAGATCATGATCGACCTTCTGGTTATTCACACGGCCCACTCCGAACGAGATTCTCCGCGCGATTTCGTCCATGATCGCCGGGAGTCTCGGCAGCACATCGTCCGCCTGCAAATTCGTCCGTACCGCCTTGTTCCCGCATGCGATATCGTAGCCTACGCCAGATGGGGAGATTTGCCCGTCATACACGACGACGCCACCGATCGGCTGGCTGTATCCTTTGTGATGGTCGGCCATCAGCAGCGTTTGGACGACGCTGCCGTTCTCCGCGCATGTGATTGCTTGCGCCAGCGCGCCTTCGTCGGGCTTCCCCCAGACGCGCACGCCTTGTATCGTTTGATAAGCCACTCTCGTTCAACTCCAGTAAGCAGCCACAGACAGCGCGTCTATGGCCGGATTTTTTTCCTATTATAAAGCGTTCAAGTCCATTCCGGCTACCCGCTCCGTCATCGAGCGATATCCTTGCACCGACTGGGCGATATAGCTAAGTACAGTGTCGCTCCAACCGTAGATGTAGAAGGACCTCGGATCTTGATCGGGAACCATCGCATGCCGGTAAGGAGCCAGATCGACGATAAACGCCTTCGTTTCGCGGTTCACCTTTGAACAGTATCGCTTCAGCTGCTCGTAGAACGGGCTGCCGCTGTTTTGCTGCTCGTCGGTGATGATAATGATCTGGTCCACGACTTTCCGTTCCTCGATCAGCTTGCGTACCGGGGCCCCCGTATCGGTTCCTCCGACGGCGCGGATTCGCTCCGCTTGGGTGAGGATGCTGTCGTGACGGGAAGGTTTCGCATCGTAGACGTTCGTATCGAACAGCCAGAACAGCGAGCTTCCTTGTGTCTTCTTATACAACGCCAGCGCAAAGACGGCACCGGTCTCCAAATACGAGCCGTTCATCGAGCCGGAAATATCGAGGAAGATCGCCGTACGCTCCCCGAGCTCGGGCAGGTTGTCGAACGTAAGCTCCACCGCTTCCCGCAAAGCGTCGCGAAGCTCCGGATGCTCCACTTCACGGAATGCCGCCGCCAGACGGAACGGCAAGATTTTGGCCTTGCGCAGCGCCTGCTGGTCGGTCATCCGGTTCACGACGTACTCCAGGTTCCGCTTCTCCTCCAGTACACCGGCCCTCTGCAAAGCGTTCATATGACGAAGCAGCGCAAACGTCGGCATCTGATACAGCAGCGCTTCCCAGACCGCCTTCGACGGTTTGATAGCCCCGGTGACGGTCTCGTACGGAAGCTTGCCGCGCTCGATGCAGGCGATTCGCTCCTCCTCGGTCTGCGCCGCCTTCAGCTGCTCCAAAGCTTCCACCTGCGGCAGCAAAGCCAGATTCGCCTCCTGTCCCCGCAAATAGCGGAACAGCGCTTGCTGCTTGAGATCCTCCGGCTTCGGGTGCGCCGTAGCGATCGCATCGCCCAGACTGTAGCCGCGCCCGCGCCCGTTGTATTTGACGGCCCAATATTCGGACACCCCGGACAGGAAACGGTTCACCTGCCGTTTGACGGCACGCCCTCCCTCCCCGCGCCCCAGTCCTTTCAGGATCGTCAGGAAATCCGACAGATCGGAAGGAATCCGTACGACCTGCAGGAAGATTAACGCGAACAGATCCGGACGGTAGATCGATAGAATCGCCAGCCCAAACAGCGGCTGCAGCCTCATCAAGCCTTCTCCCCGGGCAAACACGATCGCCTTCGCCATAAAGTCCGGCCGGGTGGCCGCCATCTCATGATGGAGTTGGGCCGCTTCGTTCATCAGCTCGTGTTGACTCGCATAAAACGTATTGCTCATCGTATTTGTCAGAAGCGTCTGCACATATTGTTCCTCGGCAGAGCGCGTATAGGCCGGATAGTTGTCTTTGTTGAACGCCTTCGCTCCTTGGGAACCAAAAAGCTTTTTCGCGATACTCATGTTTCATAAACCTCCTTAACGAACACCAGCGAGGAAAAGGCGGAATAGGTTTGCTGCAGGAGTCGAACCTGCCGTATTGCTCCGGGTATTCCTTTGGTCGATTAGCTCGAAGGAACCCATCCCTGCGCCTCGCCGGTTATTCATTTGCTGGAAAAGTCGAAGGAACCCTTTCCGGCTCCTCGCTTCGTTGATTGATTGAGTAGAGGAATCCTCGAGGAAAAGGTCGGAAAGGTACATAACTGCTCTACCCCTGAGCTATTCCGTCTTTCGGCGGAAGTTGGATTCGAACCAACGGCACGTCGCTTAACAGGCGAAGTATCCCTTCCATGCGCCTCGAAGATTCCGTTTCGGCTTTCGCCGGTTGGCGTTGGCCTTCGGTACCATCATCGCTTATTCGGGGCCCCGCGAACATGGTGGAAGTATTACGACGGGAACATTTTTCCTATCGATGAGAGCAGAAAGCGACTGCCTGATGGCAGCCGCTTATGTGGATAGGATGGGGTTATTAACGAAATCTCCCAACAATTACTTGGGCTTTCCCGCCTGTTTGTGTGACTCAATTTCCTTAACGATAAGAATCGTTTCCATGATGGTATACAAGTCATGATGGCCGAAGTTCGGGAATCGACGCTCGTTGTACATCCCGATGGGGTTGTGGTGCATATGATCGGGTTCCGTGACCGTTTGGTGCTGTTTCTGTTCATGCGGCTCGTTGTGCCACTTCCACAAATTACCCCGTTGATATTCCCAGTCATACTGGTACTTCTTCTTCCTGCCCGTCCTCGATTCGATCAGTTCAAACACCGTCATGTAGGAACCGTCTACGAACTTGATAGTTTTCCTTACCAACGGTCCCTTGCTAGGTTCCTCACCGAAGAATCCGTCTTCAATCGAATCAATAAGATCAGGGAAAGCACGTTTCAACAATTCAAAGTTCGTACCGTGAAGCTCGTCATTTTTACGCTTCATTCAGTTCCCTCAACTCATCAAGCAGTGCTAGCCAAATCGACGCATCGCGGTCTTCTTGAGTCGTCCGCTCCGCCTTTAAACCCAGCGTCATTTCGTAAGTACCGCCGTATTTCCTCATGAATCTGGAGATTTCATTAAGAACCGCTTCCCGGTGCTCATCCGCACTCATCTCTGCTGCATGGTGCTCTTGTTGCTGACGCTCGTACATAAGTACGACCTCACGGATCGGAATCACCTCTCCGGTTCTCATTGCAAAGGAAATCGTCTCCGGAATTCGATTATGCCGATTCCTTCCCGCCCGCGAATAACCAAGAAAGCGGCCCTCATCTATCCACTTATTGACGGCTTGCACCGAAACGCCAAAGACCCGCGCCAATTCACCTGTAGTATATGACTTTGTGGGTTGAGCCCGATTTACCACTTCCGCCATTACACCAATCAAGTCGCAAAGTTCCTTTTGATGTTCTATGTTTTGGCGAGGGTTAGTCAGCCTAATATAATCTTGAAGCATATTGCTAAAGGCGCGATAGTATTCAGGATCGGTTTGCTTAATGGTTTGTTCGAGTATTAGCTCGCTCTTGTCAACGACTAATTGGCGCTCTTGTTGTGTGGACATGAACATCACCTCTCGCCTCCATTGTACCTAACTTAAACCGAAACCTCAACCTAAGTTAAACCTAAACTTAAACTCATTCTATGCTCAAGTTTCTCCGGAAAACACGAATGTATTCGTTAACTTTGAAAATAGTGCGTCAAGCATCGATAACTTAAAATGAAAATTATTTTACGTTGTATATAGAAAAGCGACTGCCGGGGTGGCAGCCGCTTAATCGTCAACACGCTTTATTCAAAGACTCATCCCATGATAGCCCATTGCCTGATACCCTTTGACTCTTTTTCTGTACATAGCCATAAGTAATGGTACTTGCAAATCCACATAATCGTAAATCTGCACAACTTGCTTACTCTCGTGCGTTCTATGCAGCCTCCCTGCATATTGCTGAAGCGTTCCTTTCCACGAGATCGGGTGTACTAAGAATAGCGTATCCAGACGCGCATCGTCAAAGCCCTCGCCGATCAGTTTGCCGGTTGCGATAAATACCCGTTCCTCGTTATCGGGTATGGCAGCTATTTGCTCCCTTACTGCTTCACGCTGCTTTTTCCCCATTCCGCCACGCGGCACGATTACATTCTTAGCTAATTTGTTCAACCGCTTCTCGAAGTATTCTACATGTGCGGTACGTTCCGCCAGCAAGATCGGGGACCTCCCTTGGTCCAAGGCCTTCAGCAAATCATCAAAAATCATGCTATTGCGTTCCTCATCCTGCACCAGTAGCTGATACACCTCTTGAATACCGGAGGCTGCGGTACCGGCCGGTATACGGAAATTCGTGTACCGCGGAATCACTTTATGTTCCATTCCTCGAGCTTGCGCTTGAGACTTGGCGTCAATTTGAATTCGAATCGGGCCGCATTGCATAAGTACGATGGGTTGATGTCCGTCCTGCCGCGTTGGAGTTGCCGTTAGACCTAGGACATATCGGGCTTTGACCTTTTTCAAAACCTGCTCGAAGCTGAAGGCCGATACATGATGGCACTCGTCTACGATAATTTGTCCATACTCCTCGACATAGTCCTTAACGTTCCCCTTCTGATTCAAACTTTGGATGATGGCGATATCCACCATACCCGATCGTTTGTCTTTACCGCCGCCTACGATGCCTATATGCTTCTGATCGAGGTTTAAAAAAGTGCAAAGCCTCTCTCTCCATTGGTCCATCAGCTCTCTTCTATGAACAAGTACGAGAGTATTTACTTTTCTGGAGGCGATAATCGAGGCGGCCGCTACCGTTTTCCCAAAGGCGGTCGTTGCCGAAAGAATTCCCGTGTCATGTGCCAACATGGATCGGACAGCACCGTCTTGCAGCATAGTAAGCGTTCCGTGAAACGACACCTCAATCGAACTTCCTGGATTGCGCTCATCCGATACGACCGCATGAATATGATGAGCTTTCATCAGATCGACGACTTTCTCCAAGCACCCTCGCGGAATCGCGATATACTTGGAAAAATCCTCGTAACATCCTATAACTCTGGGTTTACCGTACGTTGGCAGCCTCATAGCCTGAGTCTTATAAAAATCCGGATTTTGAAAAGCGGCCAAACTTTGAAGCCGATGAATGAAAGCAGACGGCAAATCCTTCTTTTCCACGTAAAGCATATTGGATAAAACTATATGGACTTGCGGCGGTAAAGGGGCTGCTATTGCAGGTACTTGTTTGTCGGCACTTGTCTGCACCCAATGACGCTCGTCATCTTCCGCTTCGCTCCACGTATCGATACTAAGCAGAGATCCCCCTTTGGTCAGATCATAAATTAGGTTCTGCACTCGTTCGACAGAAAGCTTCTCCACTCGCGAGAGATAGCTCCACTGATCCTCATACGGCCGGAATTGTTCATCTACAAAGACGCTATTTCCCTCACGCCGAGGGATTCCCTGTAACGGAAGGGCAATCAAATTCCCGAATCCGCCTTTAGGAAGCGTATCTTGATTCGGAAATAATCTATCGTAGGATTCTAATGAAATCTGGTACCGCCGCTCCATCGTTTTCGTTAATATGGCGCATCCCAGCTTTCTGGCTATGCTTGCTTCTATGGGCTGATCAAAAAACAGCCAAATATGCCCTCCATCGCCTGAACGAGATCGCTCCAGGGACGCAGGGATACGCCATTCTCTGCAGGTTTCCATCACTGCGACAGCGTCCTGCTGCCAGTTTTTCTTATCAAAATCCATAGTCAGAAACCAGCAGGTTTCATCTTGGAGCATAGGATAGACGCCTAGGGTGCGATTTATTTTTGCATCCAGATGCCGGGCGATTATATCATCGGACACGGGATCAAAAGCTTGATGAGTGCAATCCGAACATTTGATTTGCGGCTTCTTACAAACAGACGTCCATTCATTCTGGCACGCCGGGGAATATCCGGATTTACCAGCTCTACTCGTCCACCTGACCGGGTAAACGTCCTCTCTCCCGCGGAATAGCGAACGGAATAAAGCTATCTTTTCCTCAGGACTCGAATGGAGATGAACGCGGCCTGCCGGTAATGCTTCTGGTTCCAATTCATTGACGGGCAGAGCAGGGTTCTGTGTTGGTGCAGCTTCTTCCAGATTGATGTACTTGGATAATTGGAGTTTAAGCAAACGATTCTCTTGCTTAAGTGCTTCTATTTCACTCCAAGCCCGAGCAAGCTGCTGCTCCAAGTGTTTATTCATATTTCCTCCGAAGGATCATGAGAGTTTATACCCCTTATTTTATCATAGGATTGGAGGAAAAATTTCAAGTGCCCGCTTTTCCAAAAATAGGAGAAGCAAGTCTTGTAACTTTTGAACGGATCAATACTTTACTTTGCGAAGGAAAAATAAAAAGAAAAAGCCGCTAGATCGCGACTTATGTAAAATATAGGTTGTACAACTGAGCTTGGGCGGTTCGTATTCCTCCGGAAAGGGGGAATGCGTATGAATTTTTCGTTGCACGAAGTCATTTTGCTCGGGATGTTCCTTCTCGCGCTTCTGACCTACCTGAAACGAAAATAACCCGCCCAGGTTAGCGCCAGGTGACGGGTTATTTCCTGTTTAGAACGTTACTCGGGAGGAACCCCGCCCAAGTGTTTGTACAGGGAGTCGGTGGCGTCCGACTCCTGCTTTCTATTTTAAGCATATCATTCTGGAAATATGCTGGCAAGCCAATTGTTGCGTAGTTTTCAACCCATTCCCCCTGCATTCGCTCCAATCGGACACCCCCATCTTCGATTGAAAGATGAGTGCTGGACCCGCTCGACTGTGTCCTCGCTGAGTGGCGTAGGAGATTTTCTTGTACTATTCGGGCTTATCCGCCTTCAGGGGTAGTCCAAGCATCCGACGCATCTCGTTAACTACCTCAGGATGGGACGGTAGCCGGACAGCTCTGGGATAAAGGTGGATTACGATTGGAAGAGCATCCGCTGTCAGCTGATATTTCAGCAATCTGCCCAGAACGTTACCATTTGAATTACGGACTTGCATATCCTCTTCAGGCTGGAAACCTCTGCTCGACAATATATCGATCCAAGCCGCTCCCAAGCTGACAATGTGCTTAACCTTGCGTTCGGTTGCAATCTCATAGACTGCGTCGAAGGATAGGTTCGTTGCTGTTGCCCGGTTCATCCAACCTCTTACGGAGTCCATTTCCTTATACCACTTGGAATGGTACGGAATATACTCCATCGTATGAAGGAAATCGAAGCTTAGGCCTACATCGAACTTGGCTTCGCGATACCGGGTCCTTCTCCAGCCGCATCCGTTGGCGTGGATTCCATGCAAAGGGCATGACTCTTTACATATAGAACGAGTTCTTGGAATCGGAATTGGCTTTGTGTCCAGACATCCGCATTCTTGAAGGAAGTCGCTTCTTCTCCACGACTTATATCTTTCTACCACGTTATGATTAATCTTGCTGGAATAGTTGTCCACTTCCCTAACGGCACCGGGATTCATTAGCAGGACGAGCAAGTCGTTCGACATATCTTCTTCCAACGGCCCGTAGAAAGGCTCGGGATATAAGAAGTGCGGAGTCTGTGCCTCATCAATCAACTCCTGCGGGTAGTTTCCCTCCAGTTCCCGGATTCTTCTCATAGGGTCCGGTGATTCGTAGATCCCTCTCCAAAAATCCACCAACCGCTGAACTGCGCTCATCTGTAGATGCCCCTCTCGTAAAATCATGATCTCCGGTTACTAGATTGGTTCTTTAGATTCACTTCTTAATACCCATTCGACAAGGTTTAACATTTTTCCTACAGCGTTAGTCGTAGAAGATGAACGACCTGTTTCCAAATGATCTCAACGGGACGCTTCTCCATGTAGCGATCAAAAAAGAGCCCATGAGCTCGATGGCTCTCTGGACTCCTGTTTTAAATGAATGGTTACGTTTACGCTTGCTTCAAAGCTCGTTAACTTACATTTACTTATGAACAGCAATAAATTTGGCATCCACGACGGGGATTGATTCTATTCCGTATTCTTGCAGGCCTTTTGCAACTCCCCAGAGTGTTATCGTGTCATTCAGCACAATTCGCTCCGCGCCATAGGCACGGACAAAATGTACGTCAATTAAGTTTACTTGTAAAATATTTCGATCTTCGCTTGGTACATGTACTTTGAGATTAATAAAGTGACCATCTTCTTTCAGATATATGATTTTTCCGGTAAGCTCGACCTTCTTCAACCTATGTAAGCTAGGATTTCTTTTCAGCTCGTCGTATGGAATGACTTCAACCGAGCTTTGAAATTCCTCAAAAGATTCCACCTTCGGCACCAGGTATCCGGTATAGCTATCTCCCGATTCGTCCGCTCCCCCGCATGATGTCAAAATCATGGCTGGCAGCAGTACACCCAGCGCAATTCGTTTAACCGCCCGTATCATGTTCAACCCTTCACCTCTCCGTATGTTCGTGCGGCAACAGCGCACCTTGCAGACTCTAAGATTCCCAGTTTTTTTGCTCCAGTCTGCCGTTAATAAACATCAGCGTAATTTTCGGAGGATCTATGAATGTTTTGAACGTCTTTCGATACTTCTCTTTATAGACGTATTCTTGAATCGTAAACAACGTTGTGGTATTGTCCGTGGTTAAATAACCTGGCTGGCCGAGTACCGTTATGGCATCTACTACATTCATGCCAATTTCGAGCTGACCATACTGCTCTAAGGTCATTCGTGGGAATCGTTTGTTGTACAAATAAAAAGGCGTGTACACGGCGCCCAGGATCAGTCCGATCACAATAAGAAACTTAATCCAAGCCATAACTGTTCGCATTCCATTACTCCTTTAGTTGGGTATAATGGAATATATATACGACGAATGATTTGGAAAGTTGCACCTGTTTATTTTAAAATTCGACAAAGTTTGCTCACTCGTCAAGCGTTCATTATTTGTCCCAGTAATAGAAAAGAAAAAAGCCGCTCAAGAGCGACTTGTGGTAAGAAAAGCTTCTATGCGGAGCCTTTTCCACGACGAATGACCCTGCGTAAGCGGTAGCTTTTCTTGCGAGCAGAAAGTGTTCAGCTTCGCTGAAACACTTTCTTTACTCTTAGAATATAGGTTGTACAACTGAACTTGGGCGGTTTCGTATTCCTCCGGAAAGGGGGAATGCGTATGAATTTTTCGTTGCACGAAGTCATTTTGCCCTTCGATGTTTCTTCTCGCGCTTCTGACCTACCTGAAACGAAAATAACCCGCCCAGGTTAGCTGCCACGGTGCGGGTTATTTCCAAGCAAGCAATTACTTAGGAGGAACCCCGCCCAAGTGTTTGTACAGGGAGTCGGTGGCACCCGACTCCTGCTTTCTATTCTAAGCATATCACTCTGGAAATATGCTGGCAAGCCGCCTATTACATTTCGCAGCTTCACTCATGTCGATCCACTCTCTCGTAGAAATAAAGCTATGTGTAATAATCCAGCTTACCGTTCTCGATGACGAACTCCTCCTTCTCATCTTTCCCCCCATACTTCCCGCAATGCCTGCCGGAACAACTCGTCGAGCTGGCTGTCGTGCTCCCCTTCGGCTGCTTTCATCGCTGCGGCCGTCTGCTCGAAGTAGCTGATTTTGTCGTTCAAATAGTCGTGGATCGGGTTCACCCTCGGCTCGTAGTCCAGCTCTTCTCCCGCCTTCTTGCGGACGAGCAGCGTCCGGATCGCCTCTCTCAGCTCGCTGCCCTCCGGCACCAGCGCCTCTACGAGCGGGTCGAACTCCATCGGCGGCATGGTTCCGTAGCGCTCGATCCAGCCGCAGGCAAGCACCGGCCTCAGCACATAAAAGTATTTCTTGATCCTCACCTGCTCGCCTTGCAAATACTCCCGGAAGTTCCCCTTCGCCATATTCAAGTAATGATACGTGCACGATTTGGGGGAAAAGGTTAACGGCGATAAGCTTCGGATCTGCTCCGCCACCGTATACGCTTCGAGATACCGGATCGGGGACTGCAACCATTCCAGCAGCGGCGGATTCGACTTGCGGAACAACACCAGCGCTTTGCGGAGATCCCAGCCGCTTATATCCAGCAGTTCGCTCACCGGACGTTCGATGACGTCCCTTTTGTCAAAGATCGATAGGTACCCGTCCACCGGCCTTATGTATAGAAAACGCACGTCATAGTCACTGTCCTTGGACGGGAACCCCCATGCCCGGCTCCCCGACTCGCAGGCGTATAGGATGCGGACGTTCTCCTGTTGTTCGATCTGGTGAAGCTCCTCTTGAATGATTCGTTGATACTCGGACACGGCAGTCCCTCCTTACCAAAATGAATGCAAAAAAGCCACCGACTCCAAAGTCCATGGCCGAACAGATACAAAATGAACTTACGCCAACCGGACCCAGACGGTACGATTGGAATAACCTTCACCTGAATACAGACCGGCAGGTCCGTTGAGCGGGGATGAGCCTATTCAATTGGCTGACGAACTGACCTTCATTCTTCTTATCTTGAATAGCATTCAGTGTGTAAGTTAGCTGATCGAACATGCCGCCCGGACCTCCTTCTGAGTTAGATAATGGCAATCATATGCCGGAAACCAATTTATGTCAATATAAAATATTCTGCTGGAGCTCTCTTCCTTCGGATGAATCTTGAAGCAGGAGCCCTTCCGAATTCGGGAATTCGCAGCGCAAACTTGTTCCTTATGGCCGCTGCAGAACCACTTAAGGGTCTTTAGCAGCTTTTATTTCTTGGCAAAATCAGCTTGATGGGGAATTAAGGAATGGCAGCAGCTCTTATTCGAACCGTAAAGTCCATCCGCCACCCATTTGTCCGAGAATAAAGGTCCCTATTATCTCTTAAACAAGTACAAAAGCGCCTTTTGGAAAAATTAGCAGCTTCTAAAACCTTCTATTTCGATTTCCCCGCCGCCCATGAGGGGACAGCCCGGAGTGATGCCGCATTTTCAACCCGAGAACGGGCCTGGCTCCCACTGGGTCACCCCTCACCTTCCCCTCTACTGTCCGGCTAAATTCACATATGCGCCGATATGCATTTCCAGTCTATTCCTCATCGTGATAGAATAGGCTATGTGCTTATTCATCCGTTCTGCAGCACCGATATGGACAAAGGAAGTGATCCCGTGCCGGAACCTTCTATTCAGCGCGAAACGCCGAGAAGAATGCAAACCTACGTCAAAACCAAACCTCCGAAGCAACGGCTGCCGCTGCCCGGTATTCCCGGTCAAGGCGAGCTGCTTCTCTTATTTATAGCAGTAAGCTATGTAATATTGGGTTTTCTGAAGTCTACGAAGCTGGTGGAGATCGAGCCGCCGGTGATCGCCAGCTTCCTGCTGGCCGGCCTGTTCTTCGCCTTATCCGATCTGGTTCGCATCGGATTCCGTTCCGGACCGCTGATCAAATGGTTGTGCGTCTTCATCTACGTCGTCTCTTTGGCGGGGTGCGCCCTGTGCATGATCGTGGTGCCGATCGCCTACCAGGATGTAAGCTGGCTGAACGCCACCGTCGTGCCGCTGGGCGACCTGTCCGTTCTATCCGGCATGGGGATCATCATCGCGGTTCTCGTGCTCAACAATATATGGATGCGTCGGATCTGGGCCGATTCGGAGAAAACTCTGGAGAAAGCTAGGGAGAACGCTCGGGATAATACTTTGGATCAAGCTATGGACGCCCCCCTCGGGGAAAACCTTACAGCAAGCTCCAGAAGTCGGGGCGGGAGGAGATAACAGGTGACGTTCGCCGCGGTAACGGGAATCCAAACCGCTTCGTCCCCGCATATCCCGCCGCGTCCACGATGTTCGAAGCTCCGCCTTGTAACGCAGTCGATCATCTGCGCCGGGCTCCCCCTGCCCGACCCAATCGGAACCATCGGTCGGCAACAAAAGTTAAATCTTCGATGAAGTACTTCATCCGTACAGGTCTACGGCGGACAGCCAGCGGGTGATAAGAGAAAGCTGTCGGTATGGCTTGAATCTGGTGCCATTGTTTTCGCAAGCCTTTAACCTCGGCTTCATTCTAATTGGAATGGTTAGAAATTTGCAGCAAAGCCATACTATTCCCAAACGGATCGAACGGAAAACCCGGTGGCCCGATCCTTGCTTTGCCTTTCCTTTCCTTGGCATTGCGATCCTTGCCCGTTCCGAAATCATCATCATTTCGATCTTCATCCATCCCATATTCGGACAATTCCAAAAATAAATCTTTACAGTTAGCCAGACAACACGTTATAATGGAGTATAACTCAATAATTGTAGTCGCCGAGTTTTCTTCTAAGAAGAAAAACGGGGGAACCAATGTACATGGGGTGAATCGGCCGTACCTTTACGTGCCGAAGGGCGATTTCTCACCGCCCGAATCCGTCAGCTAACCTCGTAGGCGAAGGTGGGGAGGATAGATTTGTTTTCGAACACAAGGTCTAGCCTTGTGTTTTTTGCGCTCTCATCAGGCAAAAAAGCGGAAAACTAACGAAAAACATCTATATGTATTCCTTCCCCTGTCAACTGTGCTGTCATGTCGGTTTGAGCTGCTTCACTTTTGATTCTGAGAGGAGGATTTACAATGAAAGAAAAGTTGGTGAATCTATTCGACAAGTTGGATGAACGCGACCAGAAGGCGGCCTTCGAGTTCATTCAAGCACTGGCCCGCCGGAAAAACCAACCCGCTGCAGAAGAGGACGTATCGCAATTATTCGGCAAAAATTTCTTCGTACTGCCCGACTAAATGAAAAAGGAGCATAGCCCGGCCAGCGAACCGCATGCTGGAAGCTATGCTCCTTCGTTTTTGGCGCTCAGCTGCGGCAGTACCGCTCGTGTTGTCCCACGCCCTCTTCCGCTCCCACAGCTGAATCGAACTGCTTTTTCTCGAAAAAAAGACCTCAGCCTCCACTGTACAGTGGAATTTGAGGTCTTTGTTGCGGAAGCTGGGACGTTCCCGGTTTTGCCTACAACGTTGAGGTCAGCCCCGCCGATTCAGTTCACCACATGGACGATCAGTGCCGCGCTGGACACCGCTCCCGATGCGTTCGCCAGCTCCGCCCGGTATTCGTACACGCCTGGCGGCTTGCCCTGGACCGTCGTGACGGCCCGCTGCGCTTGCGGCGTACGGACAGCCAGCGTCTGCGTATCGATCACAGCTCCATTCTCGTACAGCCGGTACGTCGAACCGTTCGTCCCCCACCACAGGTTCATCTCGATCTGATATTGGCCGTCGCCGTCCCAGTTGTTGTGGGAGAGGACCGGCTGGGAGGGTGCCGCTTGCGAGACGACCACGGTCAACACGTCGCTTCGCGTCGTCCCGTAGGCGTTGCTGAGCTCCGCATAATACCGGTACGTGCCGTTGTCCCTGTACGTGACATTCGTGACAGTGGATTGGGCGTTCGGTCCGCGGTCGATCAAGCTTTGCGCGTCGAGCAGCACTTCGTTTTCATACAGCTTGTAGGCAGTTCCGTTATGGCCCCACCACATGTTCATCGTCACCGTATACGTGCCGTCCCGTATGCCCGTATCACGTCCGTTGTCGTCGGACAATACCGGCTTGCCCGGCGCTCCGGTGCTGCTTGCGACGATGTTCGCTACAGTGGCGGTGGCGCTACCGGAGCGGCCCGCCCCGTCAGTAAATTCAAACGTAAAGCTGCCGTTCTCCGTAAACGTGTACCGGTCCGAACCGCCGTTATTCGTAATCGTCACCGGTTTGTTCGGCGTCAGCACTGCCGTCACCGCCTCTCGGGTCGGGACGGTGCTGCTGTAGGTGATCGTGGCCGTCGGCGGTGATTGGTCGATGCCGATCAGAAGCTGCTTCGCCGTCTCCACATTGCCCGCGCGGTCCACCGAGCGGTAATCCAGCGCATAGACGCCGTCCGTCTGCAAATAAACCGAACCGGTCACCGTGATCCAGGCGCCCCCGTTCAGCCGGTATTCCGTCCGGTCTACGCCCGAGAGCAGGTCATACACGTCAAACGTCACCGTTACGTCGCGGTTGTTGAACGTCCCCGGACCGGTCACGCCGTCAGCCGTCGCTTTCGTAACCGGCGGCACCAGATCGGCCGCCCCCATGTAGGTCAGCGTGTAGCTTCCGGCAGGACCGGTGAAGTAGAGGACACCTCCATCCTCGCTTACTTCTCCGTGGAACTCCCCGGTCACACCGGAGACTTTCCACGTACCGCTGGCGAGGTCCGTTACGACATATTGCCGCTCTCCTCCTCCGTAAACGGCGAACGATACGGTGCCCTGCTCGCGCGCGCCGGCTTTGCTGAACAACACGGCGTAGTCGGCGATCGCCGCCCCGACCAGCTTCTCCGAGTCGATCGCTCCCGTCTGCAGCGGAGCCGTGCCGTCGTTGTCCATCACCTGCAGCACGTTCAGGAAGCGGTCCGTCTCGCTTGGCACAGCCGGCGACACTTGCACCCGCCACGCTCCCGCCTCAATCGTATGGTTGCCCGGCGCGCTCCGCGTAGACTGCGGGTAATTCATGCCGAATACGTCGAACTCGTGTCCCGGTCCGCCGACCTTCTCGATCACCGCACCGCCGGGACCCGGCAGAAGCGTCTCATTGACCAGCTTCCCTTCGTATCCGCCTTCGCTCCGCACGATCGTCGTCGTGCTGCCGTTCACCTGCGGCTCTTCCATACTATGCAAGAGCCAGTACTTTTTGAAATTCGGGTCGGACGCCTTCACTTTGTCGTACACGATCATCGCGGCCGGGTGATCCGCATCCTTCAGGTTCAGGAACACGAAGGAACGCTCGTGCTGCTGCACTTTGTCGCTGTACGCGGCGGTCAGATCGCCTTTGATATAGCTGAAATTCGGCGATTGCAAGTCCGGGCCGAACTGGTGCCCGAGGACCGGACTAACGTAATTGTTTTTGCCAAGCAAATCCGCGATCCCGGTCGCACTGGGGATATATCGCTGCCCGCCGTCGTTCGCCCAATCGCCGAACTGCGGATCGGCCGGGTCGTAGACGAGCATCGCGTTATGTGCGATCGTCCGCTTGTAGTAATGCCTGTCGTGTTCGCTGCCATACTGGCCGTTCGTTCCCCCGTACATGCCGGAATCGATCGCCAGAGCACCCTTGTAGTACAGCTGGAAGCTGCCCGAATCGAAATGCTGATGGTTGCCGAACTGGTAGCTGCCGATCTTCATCTCGGCGACGACGTCGGCAGAGCGTCCTCCCGTGCCGTCCGCCTCCCAGCCGGTTCGTGCGATCATCGAGCCGTAAGGGAAACCGAAGTAACGGGTAAGCGGCAGCTCCCCGGCCGGCTGAGCAGGCAGATCAGGATCGACGAACAAGATCTCCGTCAACACATCCGCTCCCGGCATATATTGCCGCATAAATTCTTCCTGCAAATACGGGTCCTTGTAATACGAAGCGGCGAGCATCAGCGCAGGCGTATATTTCCAATACACCCCGGGGGCGTTATTATGCCCGGTCCCCGTATCTCCGTCTACGAGCATTTGTCCGTCGGGGCGGCGCGAGTAGATCCCGCGATAGATCACTTCACCTTGCTCGGGAACGAAAACGCTGCCGTGTCCCATCCGGTCGAACAGCCACTGCGCCCACAATTCCGGGGTATACCGGACGCCGAAGCCGTAGGAAGCGCCTTGATGGTGCATGCCGGACAAATACCAGAAGTTGCGCGCCGGCACATATTCCTCGAAAAACCGTTTGGCGGACAAATCGTACATCTCCGGGTCCTCATCGTAAATCGCCGCGCCTGCGGTCAGAAAATCTTTCATCAGCTGATTTTCCGAATAGTGCCCGTTAATCGCGCCGTACCGGATATTCGGATACCCGATCGACATCTGGCCCGCAAGCCGCTTCAGCCCGGCTATGATCGCCGTCTTGTCCTCCGGCTCCAGCAGCGGATAACACCAATCGTACACGAGCGCCGCCGCGAACATCGTATCGCCGATCGGCCGGAACGTATCCAGTCCGCCGTAGACGGCCGTGTCCATAAAGTTTTGGATCGCTTCTATCGCCAGACGTCCGCTTGCAACATCTCCCTGCAGCAAATATTTCATCGCATTAAATTCGATCGCCTGCTTCGTGCGGGCGGAGTAGTTGATCCCTCCAGGCGGCGGCGGATCAAGCCAGCCCGGCGGTTTGCCCAAACCGAGCTCAATGAGCTTCCAGTTCTGTCCGTCCGCGGAAACGTAAATATCGAAGTAGGAAAAGCGAGTATTGCCGCTATACCAGGCGATATCGACCTCGCTGACCGATTGCACGGAACCGAGATCGTACACGATCCATTCCGCGGCCCCTTCGGCCGACCAACGAGACTCGGCGTCCAGGTTGCCGTCGATCGTATTGTTGCCGTCGTACTGGCGGTCCTGGCTGCTCCAGGCCGCGCTTTGCACCGGAAGCTTCACTTTCCCGCCGGCCGTATCCTGCGTATAAATCTCCGTCTCGGTGATCGAGTTCCATTGATTGACGGAGTTGCCCCGGCCGAACAGCTTCACATAGCGGGCCTGCTCGGCGGACGGGAACGGATATGTCTCGAAATCGAGCGTGGCTCCGCTGCTTTTCCCGGTATATACCGGGATGTAGCTGCCTTGGAGCAGCTTCGTCCAGATCGGCTGGAAGTGCGGCGTGGCGATTTTGGCCTGCAGCTGCGTCACCAGCTCCGGGGTTACGTATAACCGCGGGTGGGCCGCCGGTGGCTTCGGCATGCTCTCCGCCGTGACGTTGATCTTCACCGGCATTTGCAGGTCGACCGAGGTGTAAGAGCCGCCGTTCACCGTTACGGGAAACGTCGTCGTGTAATAACCCGGCTTCACGGCGCGGGCCACGTACCTTCCGTTCACGACCTGACGGTCGAGCGTAAAGGTTCCGTCCGCCGCCGATACCGCTGCGCCAAGCGATGTTGTATAACCGGTATCGTTATCGTCGTACAGCGAGACGGTCGCACCGGCCAGCGGTGTCGCCGCAGCCGGCACGCGGACTTTGCCGCCCACCGTGTAGCGCTCCGCAGCGGTATCTTTGGAGATCGCCAGATCGGCGCTAACCGGGCTTGTGCCGATCTCCACGGCGATCGTGCCGGCGACGTATCCGTCCTTGGACACGCTCACGACATAGCTGCCGTCCTGGACTCCTTTGCCAAACGTATATTTGCCTGCGGCGCCCGTCACTGCTTTATCGATCGGCTCCAGCAGGCCCGTATCGGTCGCCGCATACAGGTAGGCGTTCGCCCACGGCACCGGAGCCGCGTCCGCCGCATCCGTCACTGTGCCCTGGAGCATCGTCTTGTCCGATAGGCTTACATCGTCGAAATACATCACCCCCACGCTGGCCGAGGAGGAATATACGATAATGCTCGCCTTCGCGGCGCCAGGGGGCGCGACCATCGAGGCGGTCACCGCTTGCCACAACCCTTGGGTGACGCCCTGCCCTTTGCTCACCTGATCGAGCTGAACGCCCGCCGCATTGTAGTAGCGCAAATAAAGTGCCGCCGAGCCGCTGTCCACCCTCACCCGCGCCTCCGCCGTATAGCTTTTGCCCGGGACGACGGGGAACTTGTCGCTCTCCATGCCGAGCGAGCTCGTGGCGCTGTTGTCGTCGAGCTTCAGGCTGTAGGAGCCGGAAAATTTCGGATCGGTCACAGCCGTCATCCGCTGGGCGCTGCCAAAGGCGGCGTTCCAATTCTGAAGTCCCGACTCGAAGCCGCCGTTGGCGATCAGACTGACCATATTTAAGGTAACCGTGTCAAAATAAACCCGGCCGACGTTCGCCATGCCGGTAGCCAGCACGACGGCGACCTCCGTCGCCCCCGCCGGAGGCACTGCGGATATCGCAACGTCGGTCCAGGAGCCGAACGGAGACGACTTCGCCGACGAGACGCTGTGGATCATCGCCCCGGCCGCATCGTAGAAATACAAATAAATCGCGCCATGTCCGCTGATAATATTGATTTTGGCCGACGCCATATACTGCTTGCCCGGCACGACCGGATGGCGGCCGCTGACGACGGCGTACCCGGTATTGTTCTCCTTGTCCTCGATGCGCAGACTGAACCCGCCGGACTGATAATGCTCGCTGGTCACGGCCATATTGGCGGCATTGCCGAACAGGCGGGTCCAGCCTACCAGTCCGGATTCGAACCCGCCGTTCAATAAAGCCAGCGCTTCGGCCTTCGCTTGCTGCGATAACGGCGGCAGCATCCCGAGGCACAGCAGCAGCACTAGCAGCCATACCGTAGCTTTCTTCTTCATCACTTGATCTCCTCTCGATCTCGATTGATCCGATTCGGACGAGCTGATCTTGGATGCGCTTGCTTTCTGGTGCGGAGTTCCCTTCTTATTCGCCCGTGTTGGCGATTTCTGCCTTTCTTGAAGCGCCCTTCTTCTTTTCCCGCAGATCCGCGAGCCAATCTTCACCTCCTTGTATACGAAGCCTGATCTATTAAGGAGGAGAACAAGCCGTACCCTTCCCGGCCTGCTCTCACGCACCTTCCTCCCGGCGTATCCTTGAACGGCACCGGTTTCCGGCATAGTGGCGCAAGGAAGGGGACTGTACGAGCCTCCCGCCATCGCCCTGTTTCCTGATCATGCTGTAGTAATCGACAAATACGCCGGGCCGCGCTGCGGCATCAGCTTCGGCGCCCCCGTCCGTCCACGACATCTATTGGGCGAGCTCGTACTCTTCATCCCACGTCATGCCGTCCTTCGGATAAAGCACGCCCCTCTATAATAAACTGAATATTCAAATAATTAATTTGATTATATTCCCCTTACGTATCCCATATCGGTTTTCTGATCTGAGCTTCGCATTAGACAGCGCTTACAACAGGCTGCAAATCGGTGGCTCTCTTCTGTCCCTTCTCCCGTCTCTCGCGCCGACCCCGCACCGGAGAAAGAGGCTCGTCTGCAGAGCCGCTCTCCCCGATCCGGCCGTTGCTGCCGGTTCACATCAGTTGTTCTTCCAGCCGGGTGCAAAACTGTTCCTCGTCATCGAAGCCGGCCATATGCATCCGCATTTCCCATACCAGCTTCTCCATATCGGCCTCGCTAATTTTCAAATCATCGCAAGTGCGCAGCGTCGGGAAAATCTCCCGGAACATCGAGAACCGGGGCGATCGCGGCAGCGTTTCCTTCCCAACCCACTCCGCCGCCGGCTTCAGCGCAGGCAGCGAATACGTGTTGCGGCGAATCGCAAGCTGCGTCTCATAAGACGTCAGGAACTTGACCAGCGTTCGCGCGGCTTCCTGCACTTCGGTTTTCCGGTTGATGCCAAGACCGATATGAACAAGCAGCGTCCTCGGATCGCCCATATGCGGAATCGGCGACAGCTCGAACGGAATTTCCGCATCTTTAAACGAATTAAGCCGGAAATAAGTCGTCAAGATGATCGAAGCCTTATTCTGCATAAACAGCTGCTCCGTCTCGATATCGCTCCGGATGCTGCCGTCGAACAAGATCGGAAACTTCTCCTTCAAGGTCCGCGCCAGTCTGAGCAGCTCGCTTATCTTGCTCCTGTCGATCCGCCTCTTCCCGCTGTCGTCCCGATCGAACGTGAGGCCATGCTGCAGAAACAGCAGCGGGAAACGGTTAATCGCATAAAACAAGTACGCCAAGCTGACCCGTTCCTTCGGAATTTCCAGTCTTGCCGCCAGGTCGAGCATATGCCGCCAGGTCCAGCTGCTGTCCGGCTCCGGCACCTGTTTGTCCAGGAAGTGTTCACGGTTGTAGCACATCACCACCGGCGAGAATATAAACGGCTGTAACAGCAGCTCCCCTTCCGCCCGAAACGCTTCGGCCAAAAACGGATAAACATCCGGATTCGCCTCCAACGGCTGCAGACGGTCGAGATTGTCCGTCTCCCTGAGTCCGCGGAATAACGTCTGGTTAATCGTCACGACATCAAGCATCCCGTTATCCATATATTGCGTTATGATGTCGAGCGTATTGGCCGGAAGTACCACCTCCTGCACATTGATATGCGGGTACAGCGTCCGAAAGCGCGCCAGCAGTTCCGACAGGCCGGTCTCGCCGGGTATCGTGTTCTGATAGCACAGCTTTACCGTGACGTTCCCGGCGGGGGCAGGGGCGGTCACTTTATTGCCGACCCGCGGTATTTTCTCGATCAAGCCTTCGGCTACCAGCACCTCCAAGCCTTTGCGCACCGACTGGTTGCTTAACCGGTACTGAACGGCCATCTCTTTCTCCGGGGGCAAAAACTCCCCGTCGGCTCTTCGGCCGCTTCGAATCTCGCTTCGTAAAAGACCGACCATCTCATCCAACCGCGATTGAAACGTTAATCGGCTGGGACGTTTCCTCATTTAGTTCCCCACCATTCCGACTAGCCGGCTGCCGGCCCATACGAACGTCCGGGCTCAGCTCGACCTATTCCCTATACAAATTGAACGAAGGAAAGAAGTGCATTCCGTTCCGAAAAAATGGCTTGAAGCTTCGAACATCGTGTTGTGGCTCTGGATTCTCGGATTGGATGGGCCTTCGGATCGTGGACACTTCAAGGGTATCCTTCACGAATTCAACTTTAATTGATCGTAATGTACATATATTTTGCTGTCAATCAGCAGTCGGACGGGCTCAGTTGGCTTCGTCGCTGCTTCGTTTGCTGCTGTCGTCTTGGTTAACAGCGCCGATTTTACTCAACTTACGCGTTTGATTTTGAGACAAGATGTTCTCGGGTGTGTGATGATCTTGACGGATAGGAAGCGGAGTACGCTTGTGCTGGGATGAGCGGGTAAAAGACAGGGGTGTGGGCATACAAACTACACTTTATATTGTAATGCGTTACACAACATTCATTAACGACTGTGGAAGTTTATTCATTTTCCGTCTGTAATTTGTAATAGGTTTGTTAATTCGAATCATACAGCCAATTTCACGGCCAGTCAATACATTTCCAACGAAATATAACTATTTTTTCACCTAAAAATTGGGTTAAACTCCTTTGTGATGTAGAGAACTATAAATTATATGAACATCAAAACGTCTGTATTAATAAACCGACAACCAACGTTAACAATGATTTACAAATCACAAAATGCCGCCTTTTTCACAATCCCCATGCATACCCAACATTTCTGATGTATATCCAGTCGTTTTCGGGCTTGTTACAAACCACATTCTCGCAAAGAGTCCAGCTCGCAAACCGGCTCGGTCGACCACCGCCTCATTTCCCGAAAGCGGCAGCCCGGGTATCCCGAAGCAGGAACCGGCAGCTTGGTATCGAAAGCTTGTATTACCAGCTTGTATTACCCTGTTTAGGGAGTGCAAAGCAACCCCACGATCCGGCCCAGGCGGCTCGGAAAGGAGATGCACGATGACTATTACGATCCGCGAACTACAGGCCGGCGATCCGGACGACTGGCTTCGCCTGGACGACAGCTTTATTGTCGATTCCACCCTCGTCCTCTCCCTTGCAGACGGACGAATCGGATACGAGATTGCAGAAGTACCCGCCTATACGAAACGTTACTCGGACGAACCGGCACCGGCAGACGAAGAGGCCGACTTCTCGGCGTACATCGGCAACCCGGATCAAATCGTTTATTTGGCATACGCGGGAGCGCACGCAGCAGGCCGGATCATACTGAGACGCAATTGGAACCGCTACGCTTATATCGAAGATATTCAGGTCGACCGCTTATACCGCAGACACGGCATCGGCCGCATGCTGATCGAACAGGCCAAGCGCTGGGCGGCCGCAGGCGGGATGCCCGGCCTTATGCTGGAGACACAAAGCAACAATGTACGGGCATGCCGCTTCTATGAGAGCTGCGGCTTCGAAATCGGCGGTTTCGATACACGACTGTACCAAGGCATCCGCAAACAAACCGACGAAATTGCGCTGTTCTGGTATTTGATGTTGGACTGAGGCGCTGGGCCGTAACGGGTGCTCGTCTAGAACCAAGGGAGGAACCCGGTATGTTATTTTTCGATTTGGACGGCACCTTGCTGGATTTCAAAAGCGCCGAGTATGCCGGGGTTATGGCGTTTCACGCCGAATTCCGCTCCTTATACGGCCTTATTGACCATCCCGGCGAATTTTATGAGTCGTGGTGCCGGATCGGCAGCGAGCACTACTCCCGGTTTCTGCGGGGAGAACTGACATTCGGGCAGCAGCAGGCGGCGAGGGTTAGGGAGACGCTCCAAGCGGAGCTGTCCGATCGGGACGCACTGGATCATTTCGAGTGTTATCTGCGGCACTTTGAAGCGGGCTGGAAGCCGTACGATGACGTGCTGCCGTGCTTGCGGCGATTGGAGGGCAGACGTCTGGGCGTCATTACGAACGGGGATCCCGTTCAGCAGCGGCTCAAGCTGGAACGGATCGGGGCGGCGGATTTCTTCGACATCGTCGTCGCCTCGGGCGAGGCCGGGGTGTCCAAGCCTGATCCGGCGTTATTTCTTATCGCTTGCGAAAGGACCGGCACCTCTCCGCGCGAGCTGATCTACGTAGGCGATGATCCCGTCGCGGACATCGCCCCCTGCGCCGCGCTCCAGGCCACCGGCATCTGGATGAACAGGCACCATCAGACTCCGGCCGTCCCCGTCCATAGGACGATAACGTCTCTGAATGAACTTTTCGGCCACCTGCCGTGACCGACGAATCATAGCGGCAGCAGCCACTGTCATAGTCATGCATGCGGCTTTTTCTACAGACGGCAAAGCTGCTTCCACTTCGCCCAGCATTCAGATCCCCTGCCGATCAGCGTCCCAAGTAAGTATCTCAAACCCGTTTGGCGTCATATATTAATACTGCCGAAAAGCTTAACTCCGGATATAACAGGTAAGGACGTGGTTTGCTGTTGAAGATCTCCGTAATTACGGCCGTATATAACGGCGAGGCTTATTTGGATCAATCGGTCAAGAGCATACTTGCACAGACCTACAAAGATATGGAGTACATTATCGTCAACGACGGATCTACGGACAGGACAGCAAGCATTCTCGACCAAGTGGCGGACCCGCGTGTTCGCATCGTTCATTTAAAGCAGAATCAAGGGGCCGCTAACGCACTTAATGTAGCCGTTCAGCAATCGAAAGGGGATTGGATTGCCGTTCAAGATGCCGACGATCTAAGTCTTCCAAACAGACTGCAGGTGCAGAGTGATTATGTGAAAGCCCGCCCCGAGCTTGTTGCTGCTGGTTCTTTGATCAAAAGCATCTCCGGCCATCAAAATCTGTCTCCCCATCATCTCCGCAATGTTGACGGGTTCTATAATTCTGGCGTAACTCGCGATGAGCTCCGCGATATTCGCTATGAACGATGCCCACTCTGCCACGGCTCCGTCCTGTTCTTGAAGGAAGCGTTTCTACAAGCGGGCGGTTATGACACCTCCTATAAAGTCACCTACGATTACGATCTATGGATGCGATTGTTCGAGATCGGGGAAATCGACAAAATCGAAGCCGTGCTCTATCAATACCGGGTGCACTCCGCCTCGCTTTCTCATTCGAACTGGGGCGTCATGCTGCAAGAGAAGCTCCGGAGTTCGCTCGCAGCGATCCGAAGGCAGTTCGCAGGCAAGACCGCCCCCCGTTTCATTGTCTTCGGCGAATCGAAACACTGCAAAAACTTCCGTAAACGAATCGTCCCTTCCACTGGGATCGAGACCCTGCAATATGTGACGGAACAATTCAATACCAGGCTGTCTGAAGCATGCCTTCTTCACAAGAAAGGATCAATTGACGGGATCATCGTTCTGGAGGGCCCTATGAAGAAAATGCTTAAAGCTTCTCTGCTGCAAGCCGGCCTGAGAATTAACCATCACTTCTTCGTCTTGTAAGAAGTACATTCAATACCCGATCAAATAAAGCCACGGATTCACCGGGCTGTTCCACGGATCGTACGGCAGCAGCTTCCCGGCGTTCAGATCCGGGCGCATATACACGGTTCCGCGGCGATTCAGCATGCCCGCCATATACGAGAACGTGCTGTTCGAGATCGCGAGCAGGTCGCATTGCGACAAGATGTAGAAGTCCGGATAAAACCCGGCCTCCGGCAAGGCCGCAGCCAACCTCCCGGATGTCACCGGGTTGTATTCGCGAAATTCGTCCGCCGCCGCTGGATCGTCGCTGGCCACGAACAGGACCGGACGATCCAGCCCGCTCCATACGGCATCCAGCCACACCCTATACCAGGAAGCCGGAGCGAGATAATGCAGCTTTCCGTAAATCTCATGATCCTGCCGGCTCAAGTAGTCCCCTCTCCGGATGTGCAGGCCCACTACCGTCTTGCCCATCGCACGCAGCTTCCCGACGCCGGAGGCCACCCTTGCTTCGACCGATGGAACGGGCGTGAACAGAGACCGGATATACTCGCGGTAAGGGGCGTAATGACGCGTATGCAGCTGAAAGTATCCCCAAAAGTCCACATCCACGTATAGAGGAGCCGCAGACGTAAGCAGCCGTTCCTTCTGAGGGATCAGCTTCTCGTTCACAACCGGATATGTTCGGCCGACCGGCATATCGCGGACTCCGAACAACGTCTGCCCGATCCACGCCGGCGTCCGCACTTGCAGGCCGTAACGCTTGGCATACAAATTCAGGAAGGCGTACTGAAACAGCTGATTGCCGAAACGGCCGTTCCTCCCCAGCGACGACATCGCGATCTCCCGCCCGCTCCCGCTTCGGCTGGCCCGCCTCTTCATCGCCCGGTGTTCCAGCTGTGAAAAGATAACGTATTGTAGCTTAAAGCGAGCTTCTTCAGCCCCTTCTCCATCGTCCGCTTCAGTTGGGGCCGCGGTATGCTGCGGTTATGCCAATAGCGCAGCTCCACATGCCCCGGGTCCATCGACAAAACGAAATTGCCGTATGTCTCGTAGTCGGCAAACCCGGACGTATGCGTCCGGTCCACGCACATCATAATCGAGCGGTACCACGGCGTCTGCCATCGGTTCTCGATATGTTTTTTGAGCAGCGACACATGGGATTGCTCGAAAAGCATATAGTGCGAGCAAAACGATTTGGACGAAGCCGGATTCAGTCCTACCAGCTTCTCATAGGCCGCAAAATACGGGGGATGGTATTCATCGCAAGTGTGGAAGACGACTCGGCCGCCGCGCTCGAAGCAGTTCGGGCGGATAAACACCGTATCCGAATCGATGACCAGATAACACTCCTGCTCGCACAGCCGGTCGCCGCTCAGCTTGATAAACTGCTGGAGCAGCCAGCCCGACCGGTCGATGCCGTTCACCGTATAATCGATCTCTTCCTTCGTAATCGGCAAGAGCGCCGACTCCTCGACGTACGTGCACCCGTTCCGCTCGCAATACGTCCGAATCTCGGGATCGGACGGCGCGACGATATAGACACGCCCGATCGGATGCCGGATGTTGGCTCTGGCGCCGGACACGACATAGGGCAATACTTCCAAGTCTTTCCTTACCGTCGGTATGACGATATCGATTTTCGTGCCGCTAGAAGCGGTAGGCGAGGGCTGCAAGGCGAAACCTCCTCCATCGTATGCCGGTTGCCCGGATCGATTCAGCATGACGCTGGGTTGTCATAAATTAAAGAAATGTTTGTTTTGCACCAGTCCCTGGAACTGGAAATACGGGGTCATCATCGCTCGCGAGGGATGATTCATTTGAAGGATAGCGTCTGCTTCACCCGACTTGACTGCGTGTACGAACGACTGAACCTTCCCCGCAAGACCGGAATCGTGATAAGCCTGTACGTGTATCGGACAATACGGGGCCACCTCGGTCTTCATAATCCGGCACTGGTACTCTCCGCCGATCACAAGTACCCGGGGCACGCCGCTGACGCGGGCCAGATCCGACTCGCACATTCGGCGGACACAGCAGCGGAGCCTCTCGGTAAACGCGTTTCGCTTGTTGTGATTCGACAGCGAGCTGGCATGAATCCGGTATTCGTACAAAACCCGGTCCACTTTCCCGATCGGGCCTAGCCGGAACAGCTTCAGCCACAAATCGTAGTCATAGGCGATCTTGTAACCGGGATCGTAGCCTCCGGCTTGAATAAACTTCGCCCGGGAGATCCATGCGGTGCCGTGGCAAAACGGACATACCGAATAACGATCGCGACGCAGCGTACTTTCGCCTTGGTTCAGCGCCTGCTCGCGCTCCCGCAGCAAGGCCGGGGAGACGTCGGCGTCGCCGAAGCACGATATTTGCGCACCGGCCACGATCAGCTCCGGACGGGCCCGAACGTATTCGGCCTGCACCTGAAACCGGTCGGGCATACTGCGGTCGTCCGCATCGTGGATGGCGATCCAGTCCCCGGTCGACTGCCAGACGCCGATATTCAGAGACATCGCGGCACCGCAATTGTACGGCAGCAGCACTTTTTTCAGCCTTGGGTCCGAGATGGAGCGGAGGATGTCTCTCGTCCGGTCGACAGAACCGTCATCGACCACGATCAGCTCAAAATCCGTATACGTTTGCGCCAATATGCTGCCGATCGCTTCCTCTACGTAACGTTCGCCGTTGTACACGGCCATCACTACCGATAGCTTCAAGCTCCCGCCTCCTTCGAAATGGCCGATCGCCCCGATGGAGCTCACCTGCTTCTTTACAATTATTAGTATGAAAGAGAAAGAGGAAAAGACAGGGCGAAAAAGCCTCCGCTTTTCGGCGGGAGCCGGGGAGACTTTGTTTGTTCGTCCGAATGGGACGGAACGGCGGTAAAGGATCGTTATTATTCAAACTGCCCCTTCTACGAATCGGTATCGGTTCTTTATAATAAGGGGAATCTGATAGAGGAAAGGAGAGACGATCGCGATGCCTCCAGAACGTCCCTGCACCATCCTGGTGACAGGCATTATGGCCAGCGGGAAATCGACTGTCGCCCAATTGCTCGCCGAACGGCTCGACAACTCCGTCCATATCCGTGGAGATTTATTCCGGAGAATGATCGTAAATAACCGCAAGGAAATAACTCCGGACTCCGGGCAGGACGAGATGGAGCAGTTGCGGCTGAGATACCGCCTGGCGGCCCAGACCGCGGACACTTACCGGGAAGCCGGATTCAACGCCGTTGTACAGGATGTCGTGGTCGGCCGCGTGCTTGACGATTTTATTTCCTATGTCCGCCACCGCCCGCTCTATGTGGTCGTGCTGTGTCCGAACCCGGCTGCCGTCGCCTCAAGAGAAGCCGCCCGTTCCAAAAAAGGATACGGCGAATGGACGGTGGAAGCGCTGGACGCCGTGCTGCGCGACGAAACGCCACGGATCGGCATGTGGCTCGACTCGTCCGATCTGACGGCGGAGGAGACAGCCGCATGTATCGAAAAGCGCATTTGGCAGGAAGGGTTCATTTCAGACCGTTAAAGGTTCGCAGGGTAAAGGAATAAAGCGCTTCAGAGGAAGCGGAAGGACCGCAGCTCTGCAGCGCTTTATTGGTAACCGTTGCACGTATCGATTCACAGCTCCGCGTTCGTCTATCGCCCATCAAGCGGAAAGCTTCGTCTCCGCCGGACGAATGAATTTGGCGATTACGCCGTGCTTGGGCGAACAGAGGAAGCTGAAGGCAAACAGAAGGCCCGTCGAGAACGCCATCGATCCGGAGATCGACGTATCCAGCCAAGTCGCGATATAATAGCCAGTTATGGCCGAGATGACGCCGAACAACCCGCTGAGAATCAGCATAACCGACAACCGGTCGGTCCACAGGTACGCCGCCGCCGCAGGCGTAATCAGCATGGCGACCACCATGATCGCGCCTACCGCATCGAATGCGGCAACGGTCGTCACCGAGACGAGCGACATGAACACGTAGTGCATCAGCACGGCCGGTATTCCCAGACTTGCGGCGAGCGCGGGATCGAAGGACGTAATTTTCCACTCTTTATAAAACGCAAGTATCGCCACCAGCACGACAATCAATACAAGCGATAAGATGAACACCGCTTCCGGAATTTCCCCAATCAGCGGCAGCTCGATCTTCTCCCACGGAATAAACGTAATCTCGCCCATCAACGTATGCTTGACGTCAAGATGCGCGTTCCCGACCTTCGTGGCGATCAAGACGACGCCGATCGCGAACAAGGTCGTGAATACGACGCCGATCGAAGCCTCCTGCTGGACGCCGCGCGCATGGAACCATTGCACGAGCACGGAAGTCAGCAGTCCGGCCGCAATCGCCCCGATCAGCATATGGATGCCGCTCAGTTCCCGGGTGACCAGGAAAGCCGTAACGATGCCAAGCAAGACCGTATGGCTGATCGCATCCGCCATCATCGCCATCCGGCGCAGGATGAGCAGGACGCCGATAAATCCGCAGGACAGTCCGACCAGCGATGCGGTTAATAGAATCCAGCCTGCGTAGCTCATTTGGTCACCCCCCCGTCCAATACTGTCTGACCCGCCATCGGTTGCAGCAAACGTTTCTTCTGCGCGCGCTGCTGCAAGTACGTCACGATCAGTCCCTTGCGCAGTCCGAACGCCAACGAAAAGACGAACAGGGTCGAAGCGGCTATGACGATGAACGGACCTGTCGGCCAGCCCTTGCCTGCCGCGCTGATCAGCGTGCCCGTCATCCCGGCTCCTCCGCCGAACAGACCGGAGAGGACCACCATCCATTTAAAGGAATTCGTCCAATACCTGGCGCTAACGGCCGGTATAATGAGCAGCGCCGCCATGAGGATGACGCCTACCGCCTGAATGCCGATGACAATGACCAGCACCAGTACCGCCATATAGATGCTGTTCATCAAGCGGCTGGACAAGCCGAGCCCTTTGGCAAAGGCGGCATCGAACAGAAATAGCTTCCACTCCTTGTAGCCGATCACGGCGACGAGCATAACGAGCAGCGCCAGCACCGACATCGTCACTACGTCCTTGCTGACCATCGATGCCGCCTGGCCGAAAATAAAGCTGTCCAGTCCGCTCTGGCTGCCCCCCGCCGTCCGGTTGACGAACGTCAGCAGCATAATGCCGAGTCCGAAAAACACGGATAAGATAATGCCCATCGCCGCATCCTCCTTCACGCGCGAGGATGAGCGTATCCAATGAATCAATAGGGCGCCGAGCAAGGCGCTGACCGCGGCTCCGGCGATCATGACCGACAAATTTTTGGAGCCCATAATGGCGAAGCCGACAATCACTCCGGGCAGCGCCGCGTGTGACAGCGCATCGCTCATCAGGCTTTGCCGCTTCCAATAGGAGAAGCAGCCGATGATCCCGGCTGCCGTGCCCAATATTAATGTACTTAATAACACCCACTGCGCATTGTGCGACAACATCGTGATCATCCGAACTTCTCCCCCATCCATCGAAGCGTGCCGCCGTAGGTGCGGTAAATGTTTTCTTTGGTAAAGGTATCCTGCGTCGCGCCGTGGGCGACGACGGTCCGGTTCAGCAGCAGCACGTGATCGAAGTAGTCTTCCACCGTCTGCAGGTCGTGATGGACGACCATAACGGTTCTTCCCTTGCTCTTCAGCCTCTTCAGCGTATCCATGATGGCGCGTTCCGTCGCCGCGTCGACGCCGGCCAGCGGCTCGTCGAGGAAGTACAGCTCCGCGTCCTGCACGAGCGCGCGGGCGAGAAACACCCGCTGCTGTTGCCCGCCGGACAACTGGCTGATCTGCCGTCCGGCATAAGCTTCCATCCCCATCTCGGCCAGCGCATTCATCGCCAGCTCCCTGTGCGTGCGTCTCGGCCATTTCAGCCAGCCGATCTGCCCGTACAGTCCCATCATGACGACATCCAGCGCATTGGTCGGGAAATCCCAGTCCACCGAACCGCGCTGCGGAACGTAGCCGATCCGGGACTTCGCTTTGTTATAGGTCGTTCCGAAAAAGGAGACCGATCCGGAAAGTCTGGGGTGCAGCTCCAGCATCACCTTGAGCAGCGTCGACTTCCCCGCTCCGTTAGGGCCTACGATACTGGTCATCGTCCCCGGCAGCACTTGAAACCGCACCTGGTCGAGCACCTGATTTTTGCGATACGAGGCAGACAAGCCGTTTACGTTCAGTACCGGAGTCATTTCACTCACCCTTTCCGCTTAACGCTTTATAGATCGTATCGACATTGTGACGGTACATGCCGATATACGTGCCTTCCTTCGTCCCCGCATCGCCCATGGCGTCGGAGAACAGCTCTCCACCCAGCTTCACGTCAAGCCCTTGCTTCTTGGCGCCTTCGATTACAGCCTTAATGGATGCAGGGTTGATGCTGCTTTCCACGAATACGGCAGGAACTTTGTGCTTGACCAAAATTTTGATCGTATCCTCGATGTCGGTCAGGCCGATTTCCGCTTCCGTGCTCAAGCCTTGCAGGCCGACGACCTGGATGTCCTGCATGCGGCCGAAGTAGCCGAACGCGTCATGCGCCGTTACGAGCACCCGTTTTTCTTTCGGGATTTGCGTCAGTTTCTCCTTGGCTTCCTTCTTCAGATCGTCCAGCTGCTGGAAATACTTCGTTTTGTTCGCTTCGAAATAATCGGCGTTTTCCTTCGATGCCTTCTTCAGCTCTTCGGTCGCGGCTCCGAGCGCCTGCTTCCACAGATCGATGTCGAACCAGATGTGCGGGTCGGTTGCGCCTGCCTCGTCCTTCAGCAGCTTCTCCTTCGGGAGCGTCTCGCCGATCGCGAGCACCGGCTTTTTCTTGCCGATCTCGGCGAACACTTTCACCATATTCGCTTCCAGATGCAAACCGCTGTAGAAAATGATGTCGCCGCTCTCCAGCTTCTTGATATCTCCTTGCGTGGCTGTGTACAGATGCGGGTCGACTCCGGGACCCATCAAGCTCTGGACGTTGACCTTGTCGCCACCGATAACGGAGATCGGCTCGGCGATCTGGGCGATCGTCGTAATGACGTTAAGTTTGCCTCCGGCGGTTGATCCGCCCGGCTGGCCTGCCGTATTTTTCGAATCGGATGCGCACGCCGTTACGACCACAGATAAAGCCACCAGCAATCCGATCCCCCATAATTTCGATGTCTTCAGCATAGTTCTCACCACTTTCTTGTTCCTCCTTTATTTGCCGTCAGGCATGAATATGTAACTTGTACCCCGACAAATATTTTTCCCTAGGGCAAAATTTATTGTTATATACAAATTAATTGTCCACGAGCAATTTGTCAATACTTTTTGCGAACATTCCGATAAGCCAAAAAGTGAAAATTGCTTGGAACGACGGGAACTTCCGCATTTGCCTAAGGGAAACATAGTTTACCCTCCCAAAAATTATTTTTCCGCGCTTTATCGCACAGCGGTTCCGCTGCCGGAGGGACGAGACACGGTTGAGGCACCAGAAGGTGTGAATCGGGGAAATGCAACCCGGCGGCGGCTCACGCGCCCGTTATTCCGATCGGGCAAGACTGCGACCCGGACGCCCCATATGCCGCTTCACGGTGACGGTGACGACGACGACCGATTTTCTGCGCACGGTTAAAAAAGTTGGCACAGGGAAACACTAAGGCCATCATATGCTGCTGCGGAGGATCGGATGATATACTTGTACAGCGCCGGGCTCTTATTCACCGGATTAACCGTCATTAACGCGATCTTCTCTTATCAGAGCAAACAGATCGATCCTCACTTCTGGAGTACGTTCAAGTTCCAGACGCTGATGCTCCCCTTGTTTCTACTCGCCAACCTGTGCATCGGGTACGGGGTCCGGTTCGGGTACAAAGCGACTCACCAGCTCGGTTATGTGCTTGTGGCGGCAAAGTGTATCGAGATTCTGATTTCCTTGCTGATGGGGTATTGGTTCTTCAAGGAGACGACCAGTTGGAAAACATGGGCCGGTCTTGGTCTGATCGCGGCGGGCGTCGTTCTGGTCAAGCAGAAGTAGATGTGGGGCCGGGTCGGGAGGATTGAGGATTGAAGACTGGGGAATGAAGACTGACCGCCGCGTGCACGGAATTTCAGCATACAAGGCAAGGGCCACGGTTGCTTGCGGCAACTGCGGCTCCGACTGCGGATGTACAGTTTCCTAAACGGCAAAAAGCCCAAGCCCCCTTCCGGTGCTTGGACTTTTGTGAATAACAGCCGAACCGCCAGCCGCCCGCAAAACACGCAGCCGCCCTAACGCGTTCGTTTCTAATCGATATGCTCTTGCGGGGGCTCTTGCAGCAGGACGCCCTCATACTTTCCGGCTTTCAAACCGGGAGATTCGCCACTCCGGCCGCTCCGTGACCGCCCCCGCTGCCGCCCAACCGGTCCAGCAGCTGCTCCAGCCGCGCAGCCACCCCTTCCTCGGTCTCCAGCCCCGACCAGTACAGCTTCGCTTCCGCATACACCGCATCCAGCTCCTTGATCGACATATTCAAGGCGCCGAACGTCCGGAACGCCGGAATAATATCGCGATACATATGGAAGCGCGACGGCCGGTACATCGACTCCTTGCCCGTCCATTCCGCCGCCGGCTTGAGACTCGGGATGCTTAACGTTTTCTGCCGGATCATCAGCTGCGCTTCGTACGAGACCAGGAAATCGACGAACAGCTTGGCGCTGTCCTTCACTTTGGAGGAGGCGTTCACCGCCAGCCCGATCGTCATCAGCAGCGTCTTCGGGTCGTTCAGATACGGCAGCGGCGCCACGTCGTACTCCAGCCCTTCCGGCCGCTCGTGATGATTCAAGCTTAGATAAGTCGTCATAATCATCGATACTTTGCCCCGGAAAAACAAATCCTCCGCATCGGCATCCCTCTCCGACAGAAACAACGGAAACCCCTTCTGCATGTGAATCAGCTTGCGGCAAGCCCTCAAGCTGTCGAGCAGCTGCGTGCCGCCGATGGAGAACCGGTTCCGCTCGTCGCGGTCGAAGCGAATGCCGCTCTGCAGCAGAAATACCGGCCACCGGTTGCTCGACGGGAAGTGAAAATAAAAGCCCAGTCTCTCGTTCTCCACCGCCAGCTTCGACGCCTGCTCGAACAACACGTCCCAGCGCCAGCCGCTGTCCGGCTCCAGCACGCCTTTCTCGCGGAAATGATCCTTGTTGTAGCACAGGATGAGCGGCGTAAACAGAAACGGCTGCCCCTTGAGCTGCCCGTCGTTCGTCGTCATGACGTCGGTCAGAAACGGATAAATATTCGGATTCGGCTCCAGCGTCTCCAAATAGTCAAGACCGCCGTTGCGCTTGAAGTCGTCATACCCGTTGTAGTTCATCGTGAACACGTCGACCGCTTCTTCTTCGATCAGCTGCTTGACCGTACGGAACGTATTGATCGCCCCGCTATAGGTGACGAATTCTACGCGAATGCCGGGATGACGCTTGTGGAATTCGGCAACCAGCGTCTTCATTGCGGCTTCCTTAGGCAGCGAAGTGTGGCAGGCAAACTTCAGCACCACCGTCTCGCTCCGGGCGTACCGCGCCACCTTGTTGCCCACCCGCGGTATTTTCTCGATCAGCCGTTCGGCGACCAGCACTTCCAGCCCTTGACGCACCGACTTGTTGCTGAGCCGGTGCTGCTTGGCATACGCTTTTTCCGATGGAAGGAAATCTCCTTCCCGCAATACTCCTTGTACAATATCGCTGCGAATCTCGTCGACCAGTTTTTCCAGTCGGGCGTGAAACGTTTTACGGCTCGGTTTCTCGTTCATGTTAATCCCGCCATCACTGTTCGTTAGTTTTCTTATCTCTTCAATATAACATAAGGATACGCCGGCCGTTAACGAAGAAATGGGAATGAAAAACGCTTGACCGCCCGTTCCCGCGCCGGCACACAGGTGCAGGCGCGCATAAACGGACGAATCAAGCGGCAATCTAAAAAAGAATCCGGAAAAGAATCCGGAAAAGAATCCGGTCAGCGCCGGTAACGGTACACGTCTCCGTTCTCCAGAACGACCCATGGTTTCGGCTGCGCCTCTCCCGCCCGAATGGCCGCGACGGGATGCTGGAACCGGGTCTTCTTGGCGATCTCGCCCTGATCGGACAACTGAACCAACAAACCGCGGTCCACAGCCGCCCAATACTCGGTTACGCCGCCGCGGCTCCAGCCGTCCACATGCCGCACCCGGTCTTCCAGCGCCTTGCGGAACCGGACCGTGCCGTCGGGATTCAGCGCATACAACTGGAAGCCGTCCGAGCCGGCCAAAATCTCGGGCACTCCGTCCCCGTTGAAATCGCCATGCCGGATCGCGTTCACTTCCCCGCCGACGTTCCGCTGCCACAGCTCCTGCAGCTTCCCGTTATACCCGGCCAGGCGCACCTCGTTCTGTTTCGTCCCCATCAAGAAAGCGGGCAACCCTCCGCTGCCGCCCTGCTCCAGCACGTCCGCCACCTTCCAGCCCGGACCGCCGCCGCTGCCGCCGCGGGTAACGACGCGTTCGTTCCAGTAAGCGTAATACGCATATTCCAGCGCGTAGACGCCCTCCTCCTTGCCGTCGCCGTCAAAGTCGGCAAACGCCATATCTTCGATTCCGTAATAATACAACAACTCTTCGTATTGAAGCGTTCCGTTCGAATCCAGCCCGTAAATGTACCGGTACTGCGTGCCGACCATCACCCAAGGCGGTTGATCGGCTCCGTTCACATGCGCGACCCGGACGTTCGTGACGCCGAGCAGATTCCCCTTGCGCTCGCGCTGTGCGGCTCCGCTCGGGAATACGTAACTCCACAGCTCCTGGCCCTGCGCATTAAGCGCATGCACGTGCCAGTTCTCCGTAGCGACGAATACGACCGGCTGCCCGTTCAACTGCTGGATCGTCACTTCATTGACGCGCCCGGCGGCCGCGAAGCTCCACATCACCTGGCCGGCATCGTTGATCGCCTGCACCGCGCCTTGAATGCCTCCAAGCACCAGCTCCTCCTTGCCGTCTCCGTTCAGTTCGCCCCATGCGCTGTCCGTCACTTGCTCGGGGAACCGGTGTACCCGCTGCCAGTCGGCCAGCCCTTCCGGATGATCCGGCCGCGGCTTCTTCCACTCGCACGGATGTTCCCGGTCCTTCACCGTCCGCTCCAGCTGCTGCAGCATCTGCCTCGACCAGACCGCCGTACCGGAATCAAGCGCTTCCTCCCGGACCGGTTCGCCCTGGGCATCATAGACGACCCGGTCTTTGCGCAGCGAATGCGTCGTCCACTCTCCGCTGGCGGTATCCATCGAGAACATAACGGGCTGTGCGAACGCCAGCGTCTGCGAGCCGATCCGGATCTGGGTCGCCTCGGCCGCCAGCAGCTTTCCTTCGCCGATCAGATGGAACTTCCCGTCCGAAGCGAAATCGCTGCTCGTCAGCGCCGACTGGACGGCCAGCCATTGCTCGCCCTGCTGACGGATTTCCAGCGTCGTTTCGTTCAGCCGCCGCGTCTGAAGCGCGGGACCGCTTTTACGGCTGGACAGTACATTGATAAAGCCGGTCTTCTCACCCGCCTCATAACCGCGCTCCTCGAACACTTCGCTGAGCACCGTTTCCTGATCGGCATACGGATACGGGTAATCGGACTTCCAATATTTGCGGAAGTGGCCGTACCGGTCCTGCGTGCGCAGATCCGAGGCGTCCAGACTGTGGATCGACATCGTCACGCCCTGCTGCTCCGCTTCGAAGCGGTCGCCGCCACGAATATTCGGCGTCCCCAGCGTCTGCCACAGATTTTTCAGAACATAGTCGCCGGCTTCGTTCACCGTGACATCGTCGTAGATCACGTAAAAGCTGCCGTTCGGACTTACAACCGAGCGCTGCCAGTCCGTTCCGTTGTAATTCGGCACGACGCTGCGGCTAAGTCCGATGCCGTCAATGTCCGCCGACCACTGCAGCTCGGCAAGCGGCGGCTTCTTCCGCTGCTCCCCGTCCTTCGTGATGACAAGCCCGGTATGATGCTCCGGCGTATTCTCGATATAATCCCGGTCGGTCAGGAACAGCCTGCCGTTCGCCGTATAATTGAGAATCGCGTTGCCGTCCTGATGGCCGTGCGCTCCGGCCGAGAAGCCGTCCAGAATCAGATAGCTGTCATCCAGCCCGAACCCTTCGCGGAACGTCAGCTTATGGAACGTATCCTCCAGCGCCACGTCAAGCGGCGCCTGCTCCTTCTCCCTCAAGTCGTCATAGATGCCCGGCTCGATGGAGGATGCCTGCACCCTCGGGTATGTTCCTTCCGGCGGACCGGCCGACTCATCCGGCTTCACCGCCATATACCGGTGGATCGGATAATCCAGATCACCCATCCGCTGATCCGGGAACGGTCCGCTTCTCGCCCGCTCCAGCAGGAACCGGTAAAGCGGATCGCCGTACAGCCACGTGGCGGCGTTCATCACTTGAGAGTGCCCCCACGAGAACCCGCTGCTGCTGTAGCCGAACGGATACGTGTCCCCGCCGCCGGCCATCACGCCCAAATTATCGATCATCAGCGCGTTCAGATCGGCGCTCGGACGCAGGCTCCGCTGCATGAAATCCAGATTGCCCGTCGCCATCGCGTAATCGATATTCGTCATCGGCACGTGCATCAGGTAATCCGAACCTTCGTCCAGGCTGATGTACGACGTATTTCCCGTAAAAATACGTTCACCCAGCTGCCTCCATCCCGAAGCTTCGGCCAAGCTGTAATAACGGAGGAAATAATCGCTTCCCGCGATCAGCGACAAGGCCGGGAAAATCTGATGGTTCCAGCGCGGTCCGCTGGCTGCGGCCCCCGTCAAGTAGCCGTCTCTCGCATTGGCCTCGAACGTCAAGTACAGGGCGGAGACGATCTGCTTGCGCTCAAGCGGCGTGAACAGCGGCGATGCCTCCATGACGGTCCAGTTCTGAATGAACGTATCGCCGTCCGTCCACATGTTCGATCTTTCGTTCAGTTGCGCCTTCGCCTCCGCCGGATGCCGGTTCAGGAAAGACGCATACCCTTTGAGCAGCTTGCGGTACACTTCGCCGAAGCCCGGATTGCCGGTCAATTGGTAGTTTTCGCCGTAGATTTTGATCGCCGACAGCACGGAATGCAATGCTTTGGCATCCGTCTCGTTATTCGCCGTCGGCTTCAGCTTCGACAGGCGCGTCCCCGCAGCGGCCAGCGCCGACTGAATATCGGCGGGGCTTGGGTCGCCGTCATATTGCAGATAGGAAGCCGCCTGATCGGACAGCTTCGCTTCCACCAGCCAAGGGAGCTCCGCGGTCGTCTGCTGACCGATAATCTCCAGCAGCCGGTCGACGCCAAGCGCCGCTCCCGCCGTATCTCCCGCTCCGACGATAATCGTATTGCCGCCGAGACCGAACGGGTCGATCGCCGTCAGCAGCTGATATCCGTCGTCCCCGGGATAAACGGCGTCGGCATACGACGCGCGCATCCCGTACAGCCGGGCAAGCAGGTCGTTATTGCCGAGCGAGCCGAGCAGCAGCGTATTGCCGGACCAGCCGTCGCGGAACCGGTCGCGGTCCGGCGCCGCCATAACGGCTTGAATGCCCCATCTCGTCTGGAGCGCCGTGGCAATCCGCTCACCAAGCGCCTGCCACTCCTGACCGGCCGGCACGACGATCTTCAGCCCGTTCAGGTCCGTCGTCCGCTGCAGAGGGCGCAGCGGCAAATCTTTGTACGGCGGCACATCGTTCGGATCGAGCACGTTCACGTCCAGCATCGCCTGCGCACCTCCGTATACAGCGGCTATCACGGTCGCCCCCGGCGATACGCCGGTCACGATACCGCCGCTTGCCGTCGCAATTCCGGGATTTGCAGACGTATAGTTCACAGTCCCACCATCCATTACGCGTACATCTCCATTCGTATAACTGCCCAGCATATGCACCTTCTTCGTCTGCCCCGCCACCACCTGCACGGACTCCGGATCGGCGCGGAGACCGCTCAGGCTGCCGGGATCGGCAAGCGCGGCATCGCGAATCCGGACGTTATCCACATAAAACGTGCCGAGACCGGTCGAGATCGTCGCAAACCGGAACACATTCACCATCGATGCCGAAGTATCCCGAAAGCCGGTATCCTGACGGAACATCAGCAAGCCGTCTTCGCTTAATACCGTGATCGTCTTCTTGCCTGCCGCAGCGTCAAAGTCGACCCGGAACCGGTACCATTTCCCCGGTTCGTACGTTTCGCTCGAATTCGTCCGGACAGCCCCGTCATAATATTCGATCGTCCGGTTCGCCAGCAGCCCGATCCACTCGACCGGCTTCGTCCCTTGCGGGCCCGTGCTTTCCAGCAGCATGACCAGCCGGTCGGCGGTGTCCGCCTTCACCCACCACTCGACGCTGCCGCGTTCGATCGGATCGAACGACACCCGCGCTCCCATCGCCTTCGTCTTGTCGTTATCGGCGATCTTCATCGCCTTGGCGCCGCTGACCGCATACACCTGATCGGTCACCGTCACCTCCGGCCCGGCATTCGTCCAGCCGTGCTGTCCGTTCAAGGGGCCTACTGCGAAATTCTCAAAATCGTAAAACCGTTCGCCTGCCGCTTCTCCCCGGACCTCCGCCGGACCGAGTCCGATCCCGGCGCCGAAGCCGCCGAATACGACGGCGACCGCAAGCAGAATGCTTAGTGCCGCCTTTGCCGTCCGCAAACGTACGCCGCGCTGTCCTGTGCTTCCCATCCTTTTCCCCTCCGATCACTTGGAAAGCCGCTTCTCCCCTTCGCGGGAGCGAAGCCTCTTAAGCGGTCCACGCCTGGATCAGCACGGCCGCATCCGCGCTTAAACGTTCCGATGCCGCCGCCGATATGAGCCCCTGCTGCAAAACAGCCGGGTCCTGAATATGGCTGACGAAGTCCTGCATGTAGGCAGCCGCCTGGCCTGCCGCTCCCTGACCGGACAAGATGCCGATGATAGTCAGCCGGTACTTGAGCTCGGCGGCGAACGTGCCGTTAATGCCGCCCGCAGCCTGATGGGATTCGACTGCCGCCTGCATCGAGTCCAGGCTTACTTCCTCCTCTTCCTGCGGCAGCGTATACTTCCACAGATTCGCATCGTTCGCCATATACAAATTGCCCAGATGGTCCTGCGTCAAATAATTGCCCGCGCCGGTTTTGATCCGGAAAAACTCCATCGTGTCCGGCTTGATCATAAACAGCGTCTTTTGCCGGTTCGTCCCGTACACATTGCCGTCCTTGCCGACCTCCAGGAATGCGTCGACCCATACCGTGCCGGTGCCGTACCGTCCGAGTCTCGCCGCTTTGTAGACGATTTGCCGCGTGTCCGGATCGAACTTGAAGATCGTATCCTCCGCCACGCCCCAGATCAGGCCGTCCGGGCCGTCCAGCAAGCCGCTCACGACTTTACGGCCGGGGACCGGCACGATCTCGAATACTTTGCTGTTCGTCGCCGTATCGAATACGAACAGCTTGCCTTCCGTCTCCGACGGCCCACTCGTGCCAAGACCGCCGTAAATCGTCGTTCCGCCGTAGATGAGGCCGTCTTTGTGCGCCAAGGAAACGACCCCCTGGTCGTGCACGATATCCTTGTGCACCTGCACTTGCCGGGTCGGCACGTCATAAACCGTCAGCGCCCCGCTCAGCGAACCGTAATCGGGAACGGAGCCGACATACAGCTTGGAGAGCGAGTCGACGCCGACCATCGCGAACGGACGGTCCTGGCCGTGGCTGACCAGCTCGGCTACCCTTCGCGGATTCGTGGACGTCCACGGTGCGGTCGGATCATATTCGTGCACCCTCGCATTCCCGTACGTGCCGATATACAGCTTGTTGTTGACGCTCGCCACCGATTCGACCTGGCCGAACTGCTGCACGTCCGTGAACGTGCCGTCCGCCGGACGATAGGATGTAAAGCCGGTAGCCCCCAAGTAACCGCCGATGTATATATTGCCGTCATAGCCGGTATGCAAACTTTGAATCAGAATCGGGGAGCCGTAATTGTCGACTTGTAGAGTAGACAGATTGCCGGTTTGCTTGTTGTTGAAAAAGATCTGGCCTTTCTCGCTAAAACCGACAAACGTATACCCCGGCCGCTGCGGATCGTTCAGCTGCAGAAATTTGCCGTCGAAGAAGTTGAACGCTCTCGCGTTCGGGTCCGCAAACTCTACAGCAAACGTTTTGGTCACCACGTTATACGAGCGCAATACGTAGCCACCGAAATAAATATTCTGATCGTCGCCCGGCATAACCGCCAGCGTCCTCGATCCCATGCCGAGACCGTTCGGGTCGTAATATTCTACCGTCTCCGTGGCGACATCCACGATCAGCAGGTGATCCGGCTTGTTCAGCCTGACGAACAGCTTGCCGAGCGCATAACCCATATTGGAAGCAAAATCGTAGTTTGTGTAAGCGGCGGGAAGGAGGGTCTGCAAAATTTCTTCGTGAGTCCCGGTGGCCAGATCGATCTTGACGATCCCCGCCGTCACCCCTCCGACGCCTGCATACACGACGTTGCGGTCGCCGTCGTAAGCGATGGAGCGGACGTATTTCTCCGTCGGATGTACCCGGCCGAGATCGCTTACCTGATTCGTCGCCGGGTCGTACTCGAACACGTGGGCATTCGGATACGTGCCGGCATAGATTTTACCGTTCGCCCCGGCCACCAGCGCCCAGATGTGCGTCTCCGCGCCCAGCCGTCCCAGATCGACGATACTGTCGCTGCCCGGGGTGTATTGATACAGATGGCCGTCATAATGAGTGCCCGCATAGATTTTACCGTCGCTTGCCGCCTTGACGCCCCACGCTCCGGTGACGCCGGGCATCGGGATCGTTTTGATCACATCGGCAGTGAGCAGGTCGACTACGGCAAATACCGTGCTGTCATTGGCGCCCTTCACCACCGTATACGCGACATCCTTGCCCTGCTCCCGTCCGATCGCGGCGTCCTGATTAATGAAATTCATAATCGGCTGTCCCAACAGCTCGAACGTACCGATCGGATTGACCTCGACCTTCACGTCGTCGATATGACCCGCCCCCTGTCCTGTCGTCGAAGAATACAGCAGCACCGAAGCCGTCACCGCATCCGCCGGAGCAATGCCGGACACGCCGCCTTTCACCCATTCCCCGTCCGCCAAATCTACACCGGCCGAAGTGTTCGCCACCCGGGTCCCGGCTTCATTAAAAAACTGCAAATAGATGGACAGCGCCCCGCGCTCCACCTGAAACATAGCCGACGCCGAATAAGCGGTCCCCGGGACGATCGCGAACTTGTCGCTCTCCACCCCAAGCGCCGCCGTAGGAGACAAGTCATCCAGATGAAGACTGAAGCTCCCGCTATACTTGGACGTACTCGTAATCCCATACGTAGCCGCAGCCACGCCGTTGCCGTACGTTTGCCTCCAGCCCGGAATCACGCCTCCGGGAGCCTGCTGCTCGAACCCCGCGTTCACAATCGCTATCGCCGGAGAGCTGGCCAGGCCGGCCTTGCCCGGCACCATAACCGAGATGAGGCACAGCAGCATGGCCAGACAGCAGATGAGGCCGTTTTTAGCCCCGTTTCGAACGTACATAAGCGAATCCCCACTTTCCTGATTAAGTTCCGGGATGCGATTCGTCGATGTCGTCATGGTGTTGGCAGCTTTCACATGCGGACAAGCTTAGCCGGCACCCGTCAGCCCCGTTGGTCGAAAAGCCTCACGCGTCATCCTTTTCGTTCAGGACTGGACGGCACCTCAGACAAACTTGTTGGTAACGGGCATCACCCCTTTCCGTTAATAAAAGGCCGCCGCTTTCCCCTGCGGTAGACGGCGGTCTCCCTCTTCTGTTACGCCAGCGTGCTCATCTGCTCTTCGCGGACCTCGCCTTCGAGCGGCGTGCCGGCCAGCAGCCGCTTCAATTCGTTGATCGCAAATTGGCCGACCCGCTTCACCCCGTTATTAACCGCTCCCGCAATATGCGGCGTCAAGATGCAATTCGGCAAGCTCCGCAGCGGATGATCCGGTGCAGGCGGCTCCGGGTCGGTGACGTCGAGGCAGGCGAACAGCCGCCCCTTGCGGAGCTCCTCGACCAGCGCTTCCTCGTCCACGATGGAGCCCCGGGCCGTATTGATCAGGATCGCGTCGTCCTTCATGACGGCCAGCCGCTCGCGGTTGATCATCTTATACGTCGCCGGAAGGGACGGGGCGTGAATGGAGACGATGTCGCTTGCGGCCAGCACGACTTCCAGCTCCGCCTTCTGCGCTCCCATAGCCGCCGCTTGCTCGGCCGTCATCACCGGATCGTAGATCATGATATGGACGTCGAAATTGCGCAGCAGACGGATATAGTGGCCGCCCGCTTTGCCGCCGCCGATGACGCCGATCGTCACCTGGTACAGCTCGCGCACTTTATCTCTGCCCGAGCCCCAGCCGCCTTGGCGGGTCGACTGCGACAGCCACCACATATGCTTGAGCGAAGCGATCGTGAAGCCAAGCGCCGTCTCGGCTACGCCCATGCCAAGCGGCCCGTTGGCGCTCGACACCCGGATGCCCCGCCGCCAAACTTCCGGGGTAACGATCCCTTTCACCGTACCTGCGGCGTGGAGCACTCCTTTTAATCCCGGGGCCCTTTCCAAAATGTCTCCAGTCAGCGCAGGGCACCCCCACGAGGTAATCGCGATGTCGGCTCCTTCGATAACCGCCTTCATGGCATCCGGCTGCATCGGCCCTTCCTGCTCGATCCGGGCGACCTCCCCGAGCGCGTTCAGCTGCTCCCAGTGTTTCTCGCCAAAAATCCGTTGCTGTATTCGAGGTTCTGCCAGTACGGCTATTCGAACTCCCATCTTCTCTCCATCTCCATCCCTGTAAGTTGTGTCCGGCGTACCCGGTCCACTAAGCTTATGCCCGTTCGTTCCTTTATTTGTTCTTCTGCTTGTCGAGCTCCGCCTTCAGCTTCTCTTCGAGCTGGCGGATCGCCGTGTTCAGGTCGACCTTGCCTTGAGCGACCTCGATGAATGTCGTGCCGACGAGGTTTTGCTGCGTCGCGCCGGGAACGTCCAGCAGATCAGCCTTACGCTTCTGCGTATAAGGTGTCGGCGGGTAATGGTTAACGGCCTTCATGTTTTTCTTGCTGTATACCGGATGTCCGGTGCCGAGCGCACCTTCGATCTCCTTGCTGTTCAGCGTAGTCGTGATGCCCCGCTTGGAATCGGCCAGCTGAATCTCGTCCGAGAGCATCGCCATAATCACCTCGAACGCTTCTTCCTTATGCTTGCTCGTCTTGGAGAGACCCAGATAGGCCGGTCCCCGCTGCGGCGCCAGCTTCGGCGCTCCTTCCATGATCGGGTACGTCACCATGTCCCAGTTCACCGACTCGGGGATCGTCAAGTAGACACTGTGTTGATTCGGCATGAGTGCGACTTTTCCTTTGGAGAAGGCGGCATTTTCATTCGTATTCGTCGCCTCGATCTTGTTGTTCGGAATTTCATAAAACCGCTTCAGATTTGTGAACAGCAGCTTCCACTTCTCCGGGTCGGCGAGCTGATCCCGTGTCGGATCGAGAATCGGCAGCGAGAACGGATTGTCGCGCAGCGTATTGACCGGATTGGAGCTGAAGCCCCGGTACTCCACGCCTCCGTCCACACGCGTCATCTTCTTGGCGATGTCATAGATCTCATCCCAGGTCATGCCGTCCTTCGGATAAGCGACGCCGAATTTATCGAACAAATCTTTGTTGTAATACAGCACCTGCGGGAAATAAGGCGGCATCGGCAGCCCGTACACCGCTTCCGAACGTCCGGCGTCGATCACTTCGTCCATAAATACTTTTACGAATCGCTGCGTATCGTACTTGTTCGTCTTGATCAGCTCGGACAAGTCGTAGCCGATCCCGAGATCGAGGTAACTCGTGCGGATACTGGGCACGTCGAACCGGATAATATCCGGGATGTCCCCCGCCGCCACCAGCTCCGGCATCGTTGTTCCTTTCCCGTTGACGATATACTCGACCGTAATGTGCGGGAACTTCTGAGCGAACATCGCCTTGAACCGCTCGTTGAATTCCGCCGCCGACACGCCGCCGCCCCATATTTTCAACGTATACGGTTCCTTCGGCTTCGGCGCCGCCGGTGCCGGATCGCCTCCTTCCTTCGTACCCTGAGCTCCACAGGCGGACACCAGAACGGACATCAGAGCAGCTATAGCGATATACCCCTTCTTTTTAACCATAGCAACCACCCTCCCCTAAACATCTTGTTTGTTGTGTCTCAATACGGCGAAAACAGTTTCTTTCGCTTCGACCCCTTACGGACAAACATCCCCCTTATCGTTCTGTAGTCCCGCCGGTCATCGTGTATTGAATCGGGTTGTGGTGTCTTTCTAGTTCCAATGTTTCTAACGTTTATTTTAGAAAGCGCTTTATTTATTGTCAACTGGTTCCTTACTTATAGCCTTATATAAAGACATTGGTTTGGAATGGGTTGCAAACAAACCCTTATAAAATAAGGGTTTGTTTTGGTTTATCTGCAAGTTTCCGACCTTCTTCAAAAATGTCCGGTCTATAATTGTGGTTTTCTTTTGTTTGTTTAAAAGGAACCAGTACGATGTGATCTATGTAAGAATTGGCAGGCATTTTTTAGGCACGGATTTACTAGGTGCGTATTGGAATTATGTTGGTTTATGCTTTGGATTTACGTTTTGGATTTGCATTTTGGGTTTACGTTTTGGGTTTATGTTCTGAGTTTACGCTTTGGGTTTAGGCTTTGGATTTAGGCTTAGGCTTTGGGTTTAGGCTTTGGGCTTTGGGCTTTGGGCTTTGGGTTTAGGCTTTGGGTTTAGGCTTTGGGTTTAGGCTTTGGGTTTAGGCTTTGGGTTTAGGCTTTGGGTTTAGGCTTTGGGTTTAGGCTTTGGGTTTAGGCTTTGGGTTTAGGCTTTGGGTTTAGGCTTTGGGTT